>NZ_JBPYDE010000017.1:0-37608 GCF_051847555.1 Psychrobacter sp. 1Y4
CTCGGGGGTGTAGTGTCGTGTTTTCATCGTTGTATTCTCTCAGAATGTTGAGTCTCCGACAATCCCGGGGCGGTTCATGATCGATTAACACCTTATCCGTATGCTCTACCCAGTAGCCTGTATACTGATTTATGGCAAGATTTGGGAATAGTGTCTGCTCAAAGCTATCTATAATCTCGAGCTTCTTTTTATCATTGAGTTTGTCTCCTTCACCATAGTCAAATGCTAGGACACCACTTGTATATATCTTTGCAAAATTTAATCCGTTGATAACTTCAGTTGTAACTTCAGGCTCGCCTTTCAGAACACGCGCGTATCTTCTATTATTATCTTTGCCTAGTAAATAATCTCTAACAGCTCGTCCACCGCTAGATTTTCGGTTATCCTTAGCTCCTCCTCTTCGATTAAAACTGACTAGCATAGCTTTTTACCTTCTCAACTTCCTCACGCAGCAAGACTACTTCTTGCCTCAATACTTCTTGTGACACACCAAAACCATAGGTATTAATCTGCTTTGTAAGCTGATTGATGTTGTTGCAAGCGCCAGCAAAAGCTCGCATAAATTCCGGATCGACTTTTGGAGTCAGTTTTCTACTTTTGGGTATATTTGCATTAATGCAAAAGTCACGCATAAAAGGGGCAAGTGGTTTGCCGTCTGCTTTCTGTTTTAATTGTAAAAACTCGTCAATAGTGACACGTATTTTTATCGACTTCTCTCTTATAGACGGTTTAGTTCTGATTAACTTAGCCATTTTAAAATTACTCCATTATCTGTGGCAGCCCTTACTCTTGACACCTACTCAACCTATAAGTACGTCACCCCATTAATATTTTTTCTAAATGATATTCATCATAATGATTCTTGTTGTTTTTTCTCGGTTGATCCATACCTATTAATGTCCTTCTTACGTTAGACATTACTTTTAATATTTTTCTTTTCATATCATCATCTACATCTATCTACCTCACTAGTCATAAGGTTAATTTCTTTGCTTTTGGGGTTAAGGGGTTTCCCCTTACAAGACGACAGTGCAGCCTCATAACGAAGTAGAGAGGGGGCGCTGTCTGTGCTTGCTATTGATGCTAAGAGAATAGAATATATAATGCGTGGGATATAAAAGATAGGCTTTGAACAAACACTTATAGCAAGCAGACATCGCTTTATACCCTCCAAACATCGGCATATAAATGAAAATATTTATACGCTTTATATGTTTAAAGAGAGTGTGTAAAACTTAAAATTATTTGTATTATTTATGTTCCTAAAGCATTATTTATATTTGATATGGTAATAATAGAGCATGTGATTAATGAAGTTTCTGTACTCTTTTTTTTTGCCGTCATAGTCGTTTCCAATACTGATAGTAAGTGTACTTGCAGCTGATAACGTTTAGTTAAATATAAGATATTCAAAGTTATTACTATGGATATACCAATTCAAAATTAATATACGAATGTCCATATACTACTGTCATAAAAACCCTTTGACACTGTACTTTAGTGCCTCTGTTTGCTACCTATCCTATTTTGACGTTCTATAAATTTATATTGTTAACAATGTATGATACTTATATTTTGTGCTTTTTCCTCACTCTATCTTTTTCTAAACTGACAAACTTAGTTTCTAGCTATTAACAAAGACCTTCTATCTGGCAATGCTGTCGGTACCAGACTACATATGCAGTATATCGGTCAAGATAATGATGACATATCACTGTCTGGCACGCTCTATCCAGAGATAACCAATGGTATTGTCTCATTAGATGAGTTGCGAGACATGGCAGCGACTGGTAAGACTTACGCGCTCATGAATGGCAAGGGTTACTATTACGGCATGTGCTATATCACTGACATCAGTGAGACTCAATCACACTTATTGTCAGACGGTACTGCTCGTAAAATTAGTTTTAGCTTAGCACTCAAGTTGGCAGATGATAGCGAGCGTGAGCAAGTGGCCATTTTAGACCAGGATTGAGCAGACGTATAACACACATTCAAATAACGTATAGACCCCTGTTCCACGTAAAAAATGTAAGAAGATAGAGGTGGAACACCCCCTAAGAGACGTTTTAAAGCTGATTTAACCTAGTCTTATCTAATCTTTGATAGGAACTTAAGTTATGACAGATTTATTTACTCTTGGACTGGAAATTATGCATCTTTGTGTCGAACACTATGGCTTACCTAAAACGCTCTTAGGTATCGCTTTTTTCATATCGTTGTTGATTATTTTATGGCAACTACCAGAACTTATCATTGCATGGAAAAGCTAACATGAACCTATTCAAACTTACGATTGAAGGCATTGATCGCACAGCGCAGGTTGAGAAGCGCCTGATTAGGCTATCGATTACAGACAAGCGTGGTATTGGAGCGGATGAGCTATCACTGACGCTATCTGATCATGATGCCGCGCTACCCTTGCCTACCAATAGTAACGAAATAAGGCTATGGCTCACAATGCCTGAAACTGGCGACATGATAGACAAAGGCACCTTTACTATTGACCAAGCAGAGCACAGCGACACACCTGACCAGTTGCAGATCCGCGCCAAGTCAGCCGATTTTAAGTCATCATTGAAGGTAAAGCGCAGTGACAGATATCATCAGCACAAGCTTGGTGAAATAGCTTCGAGTGTGGCCAAACGTCATGACCTGATATTATCAATTGATGCGACGGTAGTGGCGATGATGATAGATCATGTCGATCAGCACCGTGAGAGTGATATCAATCTATTGCCCAGGCTTTGTGATGACCATGATTTGATGTGTACGATTAAGGCGGGGTGGCTGATTACCAAACCGATTGCCAATGCAAGATCACCTTCAGGGGCGGCATTGGGAGAAGTTACTATCACTCGTCAGTCTAGTGACAGTCATCGCTATAGTCGCGCCGATCGTACCAGTGACTATGACGAGACGACAGCTAGCTATCATGATGATAAGACTAAGCATATTAGCGTCAAAGATGGTAAGTCCAAACCGATGGACGCCCTACCAAATGACAAATCTCATGTACTGACCAAACCGGCAAAATCAAGAAATGAGGCGGTATCAAAGGTAAAAGCGAGCGCGAACAAAAAAGCTCGCCAAGTGGCGAACTTTGATTTGACATTAGCAGTAGCGCGTCCTGATATTATTGCTGATAGCACTGCCACAGGGCGAGGTTTTCGACCGTACATTGAGGAGCATTGATGGACAGTCGTAGAAGTGACACATTACCTATCAGGTAGTGGTTGTAGTACTGGCATTAAATGTGAGACTAGGGTTTAAATTTAAAAAAAATTGTCTCTCTGCTCGAGTTTTTCACCTAGTTAGTGTATCATTCTAACGTAGAGGAGATATGAAATGAACATTGAAGCAGTTGACTTATTCTGTGGTATCGGCGGTCTAACAGCAGGTCTTATTAAGTCTGGTGTAGAGGTGAAAGCTGGCTATGACATAGAGCCTTCTTGTCAGTATGGCTATGAGTATAACAATGGTGCTAGCTTTATTCTCAAAGACGTGGCAGATGTCACAGCAGATGAAATTAATAGCTGGTACTCTCAAGGCGCTATCCGCCTATTAGCAGGCTGTGCGCCATGCCAACCATTTTCTACTTATAACCAAGGGAAAGATACTACTTTAGATAAAAAGTGGCCATTGCTCTACCACTTCATGAGATTGATCCAAGAGGTTCGCCCTGAACTGGTAACAATGGAAAATGTCCCTGATGTTACCAAACATAAGGTGTACCACGATTTTGTATCCAAGCTTGAAGAACTAGGATATAGCGTATCTGCCAATAAAGTTGATTGTGTACAGTATGGAATACCACAGACGCGTAAGCGTCACGTTTTATTGGCTAGCTTAATATCTAAAAATATTAAACTCATACCACCAACACATGATAAGCCTGTAACTGTAGGAGATGTGATTAAAAACTTGCCCGTATTATACGCTGGTAAACAGAGCCCGAAAGATGCGCTACATATATGCTCAAAATTAAGTGAATTGAATATGAAGCGTATTAAAGCTTCAAAGGCAGGTGGGACGTGGAAAGACTGGCCTGAAGAATTATTAGCGGCTTGCCATAAAAAAGAGTCAGGTAAATCTTATATTAGTGTTTATGGTCGTATGGAATGGGGTAAGCCTGCCCCAACGATGACCACCCAGTGCTATGGATTTGGGAATGGTCGCTTTGGACATCCATCACAGCATCGAGCTATATCATTACGTGAAGCGGCAATCTTCCAGACTTTTCCAGAAGATTACCAGTTTTGTAAAGGTGATTTTCACATCAAATCTATCGGTAAGATGATTGGTAACGCTGTTCCTGTCAGGTTAGGCGAAGTAGTTGGAATCAGCTTACTGAGAAGCGCGTAAGTACTTTTGACGGGTTAGAAAGTTATTCAACCCGTTAAATACACCCATCAGCACAGCCTCGACGCTTTTCAAGTTATCATCAATCGTATCAACAGGCATGTTTTGTCCACATTGTGCGAAAGACTCTGACCCATGAGCCAAGGAGTTACGCTTTTGCTTAATAGCTTTTATAACTTCAGTATTCCATAACAAAGGTGTGTCATTATATCGATAAGGTAAAACACTAATACCATATTTTCTACAATATTTCTCTATTACACCACAATCAATATTACCGCTAAAAAGCTTTCTTTTATCATATCCTAAGTCTAACAATCTTTCTCTAATGTCTCCATTATCTCTAGAAAATTCTGATACTTTTTCTTCAGTCAATCCTTTACTAAAAGACTGTAGAATTACTTTATGTAGTTTTTCTGATAGGTCTAGCAGACTATGCCCTTCTTCTTTTATAGTTTCATGTATCGCATCAATAGATTCACTCATTGTCGATTCCATTAAGTTATACAATAAAAGATATGTTGAAGCTCTTAATGTTTTTTGCAGTTCCCTATCTATAGGGTAAGAAGGAAAAGTGGGATGATATCCATTTTGATTGATATGATGCTCATTGATTACACTTGGAGAAGTTATGTCTGCTAATTCTTTTACAAAAAGAACGTAATTTTTTACTTCTTGAAGCCTTATCTCAAAGTTTTCATAGGCAAACTGGAGATTTGCATTACTAATTTGCATCTACTCCACCTCATCTTCCAAACTCACTTCATCCCCTAACAGCTTATTTTTCACAAACTCTATTCTCTTCTTAATTTTTGGTCTAGAGTTACTAGCATCTGAACGTATCATCGCTAAAAAATCCGGATCTTCATACGCCCAGTAATTATCAGTTGGAGAAATACTAGAGTCCTCCGCAAGCGCTAAACTTGATCCAACAGACATGGCTTCAAAACGAATCCTAGATACTGATTTTGAAGTAGCAGATTTTCTAAAGCCGTTAGGAAAATATTTTTGAACAAACTCCAGCATATTTAAGAATTCTTTTTCTAACTCATTTTTTTTATTACTATCGAATCTCTGATCCATATCACCAATATAGTCATCTAAGAAACCAAGGACACTATTATCCTTTGTTCCATCTGTTCTTTGCCCAAAGTCTAGATATCTATCTCTATAAGCAAAGAACCTTAAAACATATTCTGTTCTTTCGCGTCTTTTTACTTTAGATTCTGGCATTGGCGTCATAGTAAGGAATTTTTCATCTGAAGCAAGCCGTCTAATGAAATCTATAAAAGCACTATCTTTTGTGCCTATCCATTTCTCCATATCAGTAAGCTTAGTCCCGCCGCTATTTAAGCGATCGAACATTAAACGTCTTGCATCTTCATCAACGTTTTGAAGTTCAATCATTCTAACAGTACTACGCTTAAAACGTTTTTGTCTGACAGGAGGTAGGTCACTAAATATACTACCTTCTAAAATTTTAAGACGTTCCATACCAATTAAAGTTAGCTTATCATTTAAATATGCATAGATGGTTTGAATTCTTTGTGCACCATCAATTACTTCTACATTACCTTCAGTGTACGGGTCTTCATCTTCATCAATGTCGGCAACGAATAGATAGGGGATAGGTAATCCTATAAGTAAAGATTCAATGAACAAAGATTTTTGCTTTTCAGTCCACACAAATTCTCTTTGATAATCAGGTATAAATATTTCAGGGTCTTGTTGTGATGGATTAAATTTCTCAGATATAACTTCAATAGGATATTCCCTGATATCAAAATCAAACTGCTTTTGGTTGTTTTTTATTTCTGCTTCAGCTTCTATGACGTCTATTTTACTAAATAGTTGGTTTTGATATGGCATGGTTATATTTCCTTTTACACATGAAAATTAATTTTGTGTATAACTAAAGTTATTATCTAAAAGTCCTAACCATTATATTTGGCGACCGTGACTTCCCAAAGCTGACTTTCATCATCAAGTTCATCAGATAACTCATTTACATTAAATAAAGGGCGCAGCTATGCATAACTGGTACTACCTTCACCGTCGTTCACTATAGTCAGTAATTGCTCACCCTCGTAATCTCCGCCGCACTGTTTGATTAAACTTGCTTAGACATCATTCCCAATGAAAGTGGCGTTTGGTTTGTTTTTTAACGGCATATGTATCTGCGGTACGGATACCATTATTAACAGTATATTGCCAATTTTCACTAGTTGCAGCTAACGGTCCATCAACTGTAGTACTGGCTATATCATTAATTCTTCTAACAACGCACCTGAACCTCTTTGATTTTAGATAACTTTACAATAGTTAATGAAAATTATTTGCAAAGTAGATGGTGTAACATTGTTCATACTTAGTTCCAAAAAATGCAATATTGAAGGAGATTACTGCGAACGAGCTAATTGGCTTGTAGATTTATGGCCATTTATTTCGAGAATCGTTAGCCAAATATTCAGGATAAATTTTAATCCTTTTGTTATGACTACTTCGAAGTAGATACAATTAGAGCCATCTGTACAATATCCTTCAACGTGTAATCCTCGTTACTTGTAGCCCCCGCTTTTTGGAATGTGTCTTCAACACGAATTAATCTTTCTAAAGCTTCGTCATAACGAGTTTCATCTCTATTTGGCAATAAACGTCTACCAAAAGATGGTTTTTCGTCACCTCTAACAACGCTGTCTAGATCATTAGCCCAGTCACGCAACGTATCTCCTGTCAATATATACATAATATCAAAACCCATATATATGAGCCTAGATAATAGAGAGGCTGGTATATCTCTTTTACCTGATTCATAGTTACGATAAGTATTAGGATGTATATCCAACTTAGAGCATACATCTAAACTCTTAAGGTTTAAACGTACCCTTTCAAGCTCAATTCTTTTGCCTATCTCTTCTAAACTAGCATTTATCATAAAAGACACTTATTTAATCGATGAAACACTTGTATGTGTAACACATTTGTATTAATATGAACTCAATCGAGTAAAACACTTCATTTAAACACACTATTAATTATAGGATATCTCAATATGCTTACTACTGCATTAACTTCTACTATCAAAGGTCAACTACAAAAGTCTAAGCGGATTTCAGTTCCCATTCGTCTACAAGTAGATGACCATAATGAGCTTAAACATCTAGCGGATATACAACAGAGATCCATGAGCTTTGTTGCTATGAGACGTTATTTAGTCGGTCGTGATCAAGAACTACTAAATAGTGAAACCTATATTAACAGTAGTGATTTAAACATCAAGAAAGGAGTGAAAAATGTTAAATAATATCGACCTCTATCCAACTCTTCATGAACAAAAACTACTACAACAAAAAGCTGCTCAACACAATATGAGCGTCACAGAATTTATTGCGGCAGTAATACGTAAAGCTATAAGCGACAAAGACGACAAAGACGACACAGACGACACAGACGACACAGACGACTCTCAGCGCATCAATAATTGATTATTAATAAATAATAAATATAACTGCTGAAAATCTCTTATATAACCACTTCAAGTCAGTTTCTATCGAGTAACTAAATGAAAGCTATGAACTCACAAGTTCGGGACGAGCTAATAACTCGTCTCACAGGGAATTTTGCGCTCAAATTTTCCTCAGATGGGCAATATCTACGTTATGGAAAATGCCCTTCATGCAATAAAAATGAGCTATTCACTGACTCTTATGCACCTTGGAATATAAAATGCGGCCGCGCCAATAAGTGCAGTTACCAAGCATCCACTCGTGACATCTACCCAGATATATTCGCCAATTGGACGCAGAAAAACCCGCCAACGCCCAGTAACCCGAACGCTACTGCCGACGCTTACCTACAAACGGGGCGTGGTTTTGATATCGTCAAATGGCAAGGCAGCTATACCCAAGAAGTGTTCAAAGACTTTTATTCTGATTTTACTTGCCCCACGGTACGTTTCAACATCACTAGCGAAGGTCAGATAGCAGGTTACTGGGAACGATTAATCGAACCTGCTACCAACATCAAAAAAGCACGCGTACAAACAGGCTTTAAATTCAAAGGACTTGCTTGGCTACCGCCGAAGCTGAATTTGCAGCATGGTGTCTGGGCATATGTAAAAGAGCTCTGGGTTAATGAAGGCATTTTTGATGCGATGGCATTGACCGAGAACGGCAAACACGCTATCAGCAATATTACCGCTGGAAACTATCCCAAGACTACGTTAGATCAGATAAAAGCTCGCCTAAACGAACTGGGTAAGCCTTATCCAAAGCTAATCTTTGGTTTAGATAATGACAAAGCAGGTCAAGAACACACGGATAAGTTAGTCGCTCGTGCCCATCAAGATGGCTGGGAGGCTAGCGCCGTGCAGTCAAGCGAGGATAGCGGCGGTCCTGACTGGAACGACTTGCATAAGCTTGGCAAACTTACCAATGCCGACTTCGAACGCTATCGTTTCTATGGGGAGCTACTGATTGCCCATACTGCAAAAGACAAGGCCTTGCTCACTTATAACCAATACGGCACTACTAGCTTTTATATGTTTTTTAATAGCTGCACCTATTGGGTAAAAGTAGACAGTGAAAGCTTTGATAAAGCCAAGCAAATGGACGCTGAAAGCGAACCGACTGAGGATCTATTCCATACTGAAGAGGAATTAAAAGAAGCTATACAGCTCTGGCATGACGACCTAATGCATTCCTGTATGACAGTCACCCAAATCATGAACTGCCAGCCACAGGCGCTCTACTATCAGTCGAATCTTGTCACTGATGAAAGCTGGTACTTCTTTCGCATCCGTACACCGCAGGGCGACTCCAAAAACACCTTTACTGGTAGCCAGCTATCTGCAGCTGGCGAATTCAAAAAACGCCTATTATCTGTCGCACCTGGTGTCATCTATCAGGGCAATTCAAAGCAGCTCGACATTATGTTAGGACGTATGATCAGTGGCATTAAGTCTGTGGAGACTATCGATTTCATTGGTTATAGCAAAGACCACCAGACATACATTTTTAATGATATCGCCATTCGCCACGGTCAGAGCTACCCGCTCAATGCCGATGATTATTTTGACTTACCAAATAATAAGAGTCTAAAAACATTAGCGGTCAGTCCAAAAATCAAAATCGGAGACCCTCCCAAAGACCCAGAAAACTGGCTAGCTGACATCATATCTGGCTGGGGTGTTCAGGGTGTTATTAGTCTGGTCGGCTTCACAGGTAGTCTATTCGCCCAGCAAATACGCGATCGTCAAAAGTCCTTTCCATTTTTAGAGATCGTTGGCGAACCTGGTACCGGTAAATCGACATTACTCAGCTTTTTTTGGCGTCTCATTGGTCGTGATAGCTATGAAGGTATTGACCCCAATAAAACAACCAAGGCTGGTCGTCTCCGTTCATTGTCACAAACATCCAATATGCCCAGCGTATTTATCGAGTCTGACCGCGATGGAGCTGGCACTGGACGCAATAGCCAGTTCAACTGGGATGAACTAAAGAACTTATATGATGGCGGCACCATTGGTACACGTGGCGTTAAGTCCGCAGGCAACGAAGTATATGAGCCACCATTCCGTGGCACTATCATCATTAGCCAAAATTTACCCGTTGTAGCGTCCAAAGCTATACTAAGTCGTATCTGTCATATGTTTTTTACATTAGAACATCAGACTCTCGACTCGGAAGCAGCAGCACGTCGTATTGAAAGCTTGCAAACTGAAGATATAAGTCATTTTTTAGTCGATATTCTTAAACTAGAAGAGAAAATTCTTGAGACTTTTTTTAAAACGAAAATTGAACATGAACTTTGGTTAAAAGATAAAGGGATTAAAACGTTTCGGGTGGCACATTGTCACGCACAGTTATTAGCTCTGTTTGACGCTTTCAAAACTCACCTACTTCCTAGTCTTCTCTCTATTGAAGATTCTATGAAAGAAGAAGTATTCAGTATGGCAAAAGAGCGTGACCGGACTTTAGATATCGAGCATCCACTCAATATTCAGTTTTTTGATGTTCTAGATAAGCTTAATACACCGCCACAATTAATGGAGGGCAATCATATATTACGCAGATTACATCTCAACCACAGTAAAAAAAATGACCTATTGGCAATCAGTATGCCAGAAGTATATCGGCTAGCAAATGAGCAGCGATATAACCTTCCACCACAGAGCGAAATGCAACAAGCTCTAAAACAGTCTAGAGAGTATAAGTTTATTGCAGCTAACAAAGTTGTAGATTCAAAAAACATCAATCGAAGTATCCGATGTTGGGTGTTCGAGCAATCTAAAACTCAACCAATCAACTAACCAAACTCCACCAACAAGTGAGTCAATATGTCAGCAGGTATCGAAAAACTAAAGACTAGTATAAGAGTATGGTGGCGTATTGATGGCACTCGCTATCGTGAGACGCTAAAAGACACTTCACCTACCCCAGCTAACATTGAATATGCTAAAGGTATAGCTGATCTTATTGATAAACAAATAAAGAAGGAGGTTTTTGATCGAGATCAGATGTTTCCAGATTCAGAAAAAAAGAAAAGTTCATATTTTGAATACTATATTCAACTTTGGTTAGATACAGCAGAATCTACAGTCGCGCCATCATCGTGGAGTTCATACGTCAGCAAAGTTGAAAATCATATCAAGCCTTATTGGCAACGTAAAGTAATCGCTAAGATTAAAGCAGAGGATGTCGAACGCTGGGTTTACAAGACTCTAATGCAGTCGCTAAGTCCAAAGACTATAAAAGATATTTTAGGGCTATTTCAGACTATTTGGACATACTGGGCGCGTGATCAAAAAAATGCTAATGATCCAACACAGTATATTAAGCTTGGTGTACGTGATAGCGATGACATTAATCCTTTTACCAAGCAAGAAATCACTACTATTTTAGCTATGGAAACACAGCCTATACTACGTAATATCTGGACTGTAATGATTTGGTCAGGACTATCCACTCATGAGCTAATGCCATTAGCGATAGAAGATTTAGATCTAGCGCAGGGGTGCGCCTATATAAAAAGAGGTTTCGTCAAAGGCGCTTACAGAGTCACCAAGAATCGCCGACGCAAACGCCAAATCGAACTACTTCCTATTGTTGTTGAGGCACTTCTCGATCAGATAAATATTATAAGAGAAAATAAGATGGTCAGACTTAAAGTATTAGACCGTGACAACCGTACATATCGGAGTGAAGAACTAACGTTTCTATGGCCTAACCCTAATACAACTAGCCATTACACTTATTCTCAGCTTGAAAAACGTTGGAAAGCCCATCTTTCTAGATGCAAGGTCGAATATAGGTCATTAAATACTGGTCGGCATACATACGCCAGTCAAGTACTATCTACTGGCGTCGTTACTGCAGAATGGTTAGCCAATCAGCTGGGCCATGCTAATACAAATATGATCCACAAGCACTATGGGAAATTTATTCCTGAAGACTCTAAGCACATTATTAGTAGACTATCACAAGCGCTCTCAAACGAAATATTTGACGCTTGATTCTCTTTATTTATCCAAATAAAAACAAGAACATAATATTTTTTACAGAATACTATAGTCGATTCACTATAAAATAAATACAGCGATACTGAATGTATTTTGCGTAGTCTCTGTCTACGCAGGCACAGCAAGCAAGGAAAATGTATGCCTGTATCGCATTGTTACATTTGTATCTTTTTTATTTAGGACTGACTATAGTACCTTTAAGCTAATACTATAGTGTGGTCTTACTAATGACGTAATTGGCTATATGTAAATCTTAAATATAGGATTACTATGACCGCCTTCCAATTGGAAAGCCCTCATCGTCACGGATCACCTTGTCACCATGCATAGAAAGCATCTTGCCTCTATAACGCACCATTCGAGGCTGAAAATAGCATACATCTGCCTCTTTAACCTCTTTCATAATATCAGCAAGTTCAATCTTAGTACCAATATATACATAGCCGTACATATCACCATACCAAGCCATTAAAACTTCATAGAATTCATTGTCTGGTGTTGTGTCACGGTAAATACGACCCTGCTCATCGTCGACGTCTACCTCATTCCAAGTCTGCTCAATCAGCTCCTTATCTTCACTAATTAAATTTTCAATTTGACCAAAGGTATCACCAAGTATAATTGAGCAATCGTCTTTATTAATGTCATCCATAACATCTTTATGTTCATAAAAAATAATTGTACCTTCCTGATAAGCTTTATCAAAAAGCTCTTGTTTTGCAAACATCCTATCGACAGCATCTTTACCAATACTCATAACCATTCCTAAATTAATTGCTTAGAAAAACCTCTGCTATCTAGTGATGACTAATTCTTCTAGATTAGACTGTAATACTATTTTATTGAACCTAGCTTAAGTTTGAAGCTTTTTCAAAAGCTATGGCAATGTTCATAACAGAATTAGGTAAGTAGAAAACTACTCAACTAATATTAATAGATATTAAATTATAATATAAGAACAAATAAAGATATATTTGATGCAATTCATGTAATTCATGTAATTTTACAACCTACTCATCTATAGCCCTCTAAATACAAGAGATTATAGATTACTTTATATAAGTAACTTTAAGTAACTTCTCTTACAATACAAACATAACCACATGATTTTGTTAATAAAAAATATTATATAAAAATTACCCATTACCTATGTATTCACATACTGCTAGCTTACCTAGAAATTACAAAATATTGTCTTTAAAATCAATAGCCTTACGTATATTACATGATTCTCATATCATCCCTAAAATTATAAAAACCTTCAAAACCATGCCTTAACTACTAGCAAATTTTTATATATGAAATCTTATCATGGGCTATTCATGGGCTACGACCTCCCTACGAATAAAACCTTAAGTTATTGATATATATGCGTTATTTAAAATAATAAAATCAATATAATTGAAGTAGTGAATTCGAGTCTCTCCAGCCCCACCATTTTCGGATAGTACATCTTAGACCAAATATTAAAACCTGCTTTTTAGCAGGTTTTTTTGTGTCTGCGATTTTATTTTTGACTTAAACACGTTCCAAATCTTCTAACACCTCCTCCATACTCTCATACCGTTTCTCTACTCGCTTCGCCAAAGCCTTATTAATGATTCTTTGATAGCGCTGATACTCTAGCGGTAAGGTTGAAATAGACTGCTGGCAATGCTGAATCGCCCACTCTTTTAGTGGCTCACTACGCTGATTATCGATTTTAAACGGTCGCTCGCCTGTCAATATCTCGTACAGTATTATTCCAAAGGCGTAGATATCGCTTTGCACTGTTGCGCCCTGCCCTTGCCAACGTTCTGGTGCAAGATAAGCTGGCGTGCCGGCAGGGTTTGCTACGCTGGGTCTGTAAATATTCTCTGCTAAGGCAAAATCGGTCAATCGTAAATTAGGCACTATGCCGCTATTATCCGCACTATTCGGCAAAAAATCATCTAGCAAAATATTACTCGGTTTAATATCATTATGCAGCCAACCAGCTTTATGAATATTCGCTATTAAATGCGCAACCTGCTTTATGATTTGCTGTTTTCTCTCATTGTTTAATAATGGGTAATTCTTATTGCTTAACTGCGGCGCCAAGCTACCATTCTCGTAGTAAGGCATAGCAAGGAGATTAAGCTGCCATCTTTGCTCTGCGATTTCCACATATACGGTTTCGAAAGCTAATACTGGTGGTACTATAGTTTGAAGAGTATTCTGAGTCCCAGTTGACCGAGAATGGCTCACAGCTGTTAAGACCGCAACTTCACGTTGTAAGGTAGACAACGCATGATTACTATCGTGACTAAGCTCCCACTTAATCATGATACGACCAAATTTCAAATGGCACGCATGCGTTAGCCCTTGATAGCTAATTGCTCTGACATGATGCTTTTGGTCATTGTTTTGCTGACTAATACGTTGATGCGCTATCTCATAATAGCCTAGTTTTGTTAGCACATTACTCACTTCTGGCAATAGCTCTTCCGCTTGCCTACGCAAGGTTTGCGTTATCGCTTGTATTGTAGGCGGATTGCTGGCACTATTTTTCATGGTATCACTCAGCCCTTCTAAAACCATTATAAAATAAATGAAACGTAACCTTAATTATTAGAGTCATTATGTCCCAACCAACCAATCCATCTACTGATAAACCGTCCACTGATTACGCCCTACCTGCCCCTTTATTGGACTTATTAAGTCAATATTTAGCAGAGCACGTGACCCCTACTATCAAAATTGATCCTGCACAGCTGGCGTATCGCTGGGTTGGTGGACGCACCGGACATTTAGAACCGTTAGCCGTTAACTTATTTTTGAGTTTGGATGACTTGCATGGTATCGACACCCAAAAGTCAAAACTGGTACAAAACACGCGCCAATTTCTTAAAGGCTATCCAGCCAATCACGTATTGATGACTGGGACACGCGGCGCAGGTAAATCATCACTGATTCGAGCGTTACTGCAAGCCTATCATAGCGAAGGCTTACGCGTTATTGAGATTGCTCGCGATGATTTGTTGGTATTAGACAAGATTCGCGCAGCCATTAACGAGCTACCAGCTGATTGTGGTAGTCGCTATGTGGTGTACTGTGATGATCTCGCGTTTAACGGTCAAGATGAAAGCTATCGTACGTTAAAAAGTGTATTGGATGGTTCGCTCGATTCTGAGCAAGATAAGCTATTGGTGTATGCGACTAGTAATCGTCGACATCTATTGCCACAATTGATGAAAGACAACGTCAATATTTACGATGGAAATACCGATGAGGTCAACCCTTACGAAACCATTGACGAGACCGTATCGCTATCTGATCGCTTTGGTTTGTGGTTATCATTCTATCCAATGAATCAGCATACGTATTTGCAAATTGTTCAGCATTATTTAAGCTTGCAGCCAGTACAAATTACTAGCGATGTTATGAATGCTAATAGTGATAACAATAGTAATGATAAAGCGGTTGACGGAGAGCTTAATAAGGAACTCAATGAGACCATTAGAGCGGCGGCACTGCGTTGGGCATCAGAGCGTGGCGGACGTTCGGGACGCGTCGCTTATCAGTTTAGTCGTTACTGGATAGGACAATCCCAATTGGCTTCTGCAGATAGTCAGTCTTAACCCATTTGCTGTCGCGTGCAGTTCCTACATACTGCACGCGGCTGTCTGCTTGACCTTCAACTACTTCTACTGCACCATCTACCCTATATTGCGCAAAATCTGCCGCTAACCATAAGTTGCCGTGATAAACGCTTTTTGCATCTAAGCGGATATGCGCCATATTAGGCATCGTGCTATCTAGATTATCGAAACGCTGATAACGAGCACTAAAATGCGTCAAAATGAGATTAGGTAGACCAATATCTTGAGCAAACTTGCCAACTCGCTGCGCACTACTATGCATGGGGGCAAAATCTGGATTTTTAGCTTGAATCTTGGTTAAGACTTCATTGGTATAAGTCGCCTCATGTACCAATAAATCGGTATCTTGTAGCGCAGAAGCTAAAAGACTTGGCGTATCGTTATCACCAGCCACTACAACCCTTGTACGTTGCTCGTCGTTATCGACGTAATCTGCTGCGCGTAGCTGCTTACCGTCCTCGGTTATAACATCTTCACCTTGCTGCAACTTCCCCCACAACTTACTAGCTGGAATACAAGCTGCTAGCAACTTGTCGGTATTGAGCGTGCGACGACTGATAGTCTGAGTGATACCAAAACCATAGGATGGCACGCGGTGTGATAGAGGATAGATATCTATCGTTAGCTGTTGCTGCTTGTCTAAGCTAATATTTACCTGACCTTTATTTTCATTATCTGGCTGAGACTGCAATTCTTCAATCGCCATAAAATCGATGGCAAATGGCAAATGTAACTCAGTAGCTAGTATTACAGCATCTAATAGTTTGCTAATGGCTTTGGGTGCGATAAGAATCAGCGGCGCGGCACGTCCTGACATGGCAGCACTAGCGAGCAATCCTGGCAAACCATAGCAATGATCGCCATGCACATGAGTAATACAAATAGCGGTAAGCTGATGCAGTGATAGTTTGGTATGGAGCAGTTGCTGCTGTGTACCTTCACCGCAATCAATGAGTAACCATGAACGCGATTTTTTACTCTGCTGTTGATTAGATCCTGACAGATAAGGATTAAGGCACTCAATCGCCAGCGCTGTTACGTTGCGCTGCTTGGTCGGCACACCAGCTGATGTTCCTAAAAAAGTTAGTTGCAGCATAAGTCGTCGTTATCGCAAAATTTATTCATATTCAAAGAGTTTACGACAATTTACAAAGAATGGTTTTATCACCCTCAACGATTTGACCACCACTAGCAAAGCATTGATTGACCATGCTAGATTCGTGCGACTTCCAACCTCCATAGAAGCTTGCTATACATAATAAAACGACTAATATCTTTTGCGACCACGCCTTAACAGTTACTTGCTGAGAAGCAAGCTGCTGCTGTGCCAGCTGATCCTTATCGGAACTAGAGGGTTTATTCAAGTTATTAGAGTCTGTCATTGTCTTACCTTTTAGAGGACTATTTATTGATGGGACATATTGAACTTAACATGCCCCAAACGCAATCAACATAGCAGTAGCTAGCATCTATAAGCACTTTGATAAATCTAGTAGTCCTAGAACTGGACACGGCCACCTTTGACTTCAGCTTGCTTGAAAGCTGCTCGCGCTTCGCAGCGTTTTAACCAATTTAATATATTGGCGTATTTTACTTTGTCGAGCCCACTTCCTGCATTGGTAGCGACGACCACAAGATGCATCTGAATGTCTGCAGCACTAAAAGCTTCACCTGCAAACCAATGATTGTGCTGTAGTTGCTGCTCCATCATATTTAGCATCGTTGTCAGACTATCACTAATCATATTGTTTTCGACTTGCTTACGAATACTCTTGCTCACAGGCTTGATAAGCATTGGTGATTTTTCGACCACTTTGGTAAATACCAAACGCATGACCAACAGCGGCATGATTGATGCTTCAGCAAAGTGTAGCCAAAAAGTATAAGACTCCCATGCCTCTTCATTGTCATCAGTAGGTTTAAGATGTTGTTCTTTATCATAATGTTTGAGTAAATACTCAATGATAAATCCTGATTCGACCAGCGCACGCCCGTTCACCTCCAAGATAGGAGTATGACCAAGTGGATGAATTTTCTTTAAACTTTCAGGCGCACGGTAAGCTTTAGTACGCTCATAACAAGTCAGCTGATAATCAGCGTTTAGTTCTTCCAAAAGCCATATGATACGAAACGAGCGCGAGTTCTCTAAATGATGCAGATGTAACATGGATTCACCCTAATGATAGTTGGTAAGTTAAGCAAAGCAACTTATTAATGCTATTGATGATAGCGCACTTAGCCATGCTTTAATACAGTCATATCATTCAAAAACAGTCAAAATTAATGACTGGATAATGCGTTTTATATCTCGTATCTTTGCGGTTTTATCTTGAATATAGCTGATCGATTTTATCCGATATCTTATTCATTTTGGATTGATAACGTCTAATTTTGCGAAACCGATGTGCAGCCAATACGCCTTTGATACGGCGATTCTTTAAACGGCGACGTGGTGGAAAACTGCCAACTTGTGGCTCATTGTAGCCATGTAGACGGTCTTCACGTTTGCGCGCCATATAACCCAGTGCGCTATCAGCAATCATAATCAGCAGTGCGATAAAAATCATACTGTACATTAGTATAGAGCCACCATCATGTAAGTTACGATCTAAAATTGCGATTGAAAATATGAACAAGAATATTGGCTCAAGGTAGCACAAAGTCCCAAATAGTGAGACAGGCAACTTTTGACTCGCTACCATCGTTAGTGACATCGCAGCGGTGCTGATAATACCTAATAAAGGCAGTAGATACCAAAGCTTGTGATTAGTAATTGCTACTTCAAAACCGCCATTCATATATAGTGCAACCAGTACCACCGGTAACAACAATACAAGGTCTGAGATCAGACCAGTGATAGGCGGTACTGCCAGCTTGCGACGTAGTAAATAGTAAGGAGGATAACCCAAGCAAACAAATAAAGTCGCCCAAGATATTGCCCCGTATTGAAAAATATCATAAGCAATACCTGCGCCTGCAAAAAGTATCGCAGCCCATTGCAGCAAGCTCATGTCTTCATTGTAAAAAAACCTACCAACAACGATCATAATCATCGGATATAGGAAATAACCCAACGTTACCTCAAGCCCCAAGCCATTGACTGGCGCCCACATAAATATCCAGATTTGCGCGCCTAAAATCGGTGTGGGTAGTATAAACAAAAACCACTCTTTTGCGTTTTTTAGTGTTTTTAGATAATCAAAAATGTGCTGCCACTGCTTTAGTACGCTTACCAGCAACACCAGACTAAAAAACATTGTCAGCACGCGCCACGAAGCGACCTGCGTACCTGATAATGGTTGTAGCAGTAGGCCAAATAAGAACAGTAATGAGTATAAAAAATTTGCAGCAACAGCAGTGATTGTACCCTGCGAAGTTTGGTTAATAGTCAGCATCACAACAGCCTTTAACGATTGGGGCACATCCATGGCAATTTTTAAAAAAAACAAAAGCCTCAGACGAGAACGTCTGAGGCTTTTGTATATAAGATCGTCGCGCAATCTAAGTTGAACGCTTTTGATGTGTTCGGCTTACATCATGGTCGGCATTATGTCAAAGTCAAACCATATAAGCAATATGTCTACTTAACTGGGCCGTCAATTTACCTATTAATTTCTGGCAAACACTTACTTTACATCTAATCGCTCTATTTTTCGCTGCATTTTATCTATTTTGCTTTGATACTTTCTAATTCTACGAAAACGATGGGCTGTCAGCACACCGTTTATACGGCGGTCTATCAGACGGCGACGCGGAGGGAAGCCGACCACTTGTGGCTCGTTATAGCCATGAAGTCGGTTGTCACGGCGACGCGTTACGTAACCCAAACTACTTTCTAAAATCATGAAAATTAACGCCAAAGTAATCATACCATACATAAATAAAGAGCCGCCTTCATGAAGACTTTGACCCAATATCGTGATAGAAAATACAAACAATAGCATAGGCTCAAGATAGCTGAGCGCGCCAAACAACGAAACAGGCAATTTACTACTAGCAACCATAGAGAGCGACATCGCTAGAGCACTAAACGCGCCAAGTAATGGTAACAGATACCAAAACTTACTGGTCTGCATCGCCATACTAAAGCCACCGCTAACATAAAGCATGATTAACACCACAGGCGCCAATAAAGTAAGATCAGACAATAAACCAGTCACTGGCGGTACCGCCAATTTACGTCGTAGTAGGTAATATGGCGGATAACCCAAACACGCAAACAAGGTGACCCATGATATCGAACCGTATTGAAATATATCATAACCAACCCCTATCGCTGCAGATAGTGCGGCTACCCATTGTAGGATACTCATATGTTCGTGATAAAAAAAGCGCCCAACTACTATCATGATGAGTGGCAATAAAAAATAGCCCAAAGTAACATCAAGACCGTAGCCGTTGACAGGCCCCCACATAAACAGCCAAATCTGTCCGCCGAGTATTGGTGTTGGTAGTAGAAATAATAACCAATCTTTGGGCGTTTTTAGCGTTTTTAAATAATCAAAGACATGTTGCCACTGCTTGGTAAGACTAACCAATAATACTAGACTCAATAACATCATCAGCACGCGCCATGATGCGACCTGTGTACCTGACAAGGGCATCATAAATAACCCAAACAAGAACATGAACGCAAATAAAAAACTTGATGTTACCGATGCAACGGTTCCTTGAAAAGTTTGATTGGTAGTGAGCATAACAGACGCCTTAAAAAATAGAACTTTATGGGCATAATTTATAAACAACTTAAAACATCAAAAAATGAAGAAACAAACAAAAGCCTCCAACAATAATGTCAGAGGCTTTTTTGTAGCAAAGTTACGAAGAACTAAACTAAAAAGCTATTCAATCAGACATTCATTTCGCTTACTCTTCATCGATAACGTCATTGCTATTATTTGCTGTACTGTCATCCAATTTATGATCATTTGCAATATCAATAGACTCGCTTATGTCAGTATTCGCGGCATTGTCAGTTGAGCCACTTGTGTTTACTTGCTCTTCTGACTCAAACGTTCCATCCTGTTTCATCGCATCAATCAGCTCATTGTCGCTCTCTTCGTTTTCAACACGTGCCATCGCCACCAGTTTTTCATCTTTAGACAACCGAATGAGTGTGACGCCTTGAGTATTACGACCTGCACTTGCAACATGTTCTACTGGTGTACGTACAAGCGTGCCTTTGTCTGAAATTAGGATAATATCATCTTCAGGCTCAACCTTGGTGGCACGTACTAAAGCGCCATTACGTTGACTGGTCTTGATAGCGATGACACCGCCGCCACCACGGTTTTGAGTGTTAAACTCATCAATAAAGGTACGCTTACCAAAGCCGTTTTCACAGGCAATCAGGATTTCGCGTACGTCATCTTCGATAACGACTAATGATTTGATAAACTCATCATCAGCGAGACGCATACCACGGACGCCCTTCGCCGTACGACCCATCGAGCGTGCATCGTTTTCATCAAAACGAATGGCTTTACCACTTGAGGCAAACAGCATAACATCTTGGCTACCATTGGTAATGCGTGCGCTGACCAATTTGTCACCATCTTCTAAAACAACAGCAATCAGACCATTAGAGCGAATGCTGGCAAATTGCTCTAGCTCTACCCGCTTCACTGTACCATTGGCTGTGGCAAAGAATACAAAATGACCCGTTACCTCGGACGTGGTCTGCGGTATTGGTAAAATAGTTGTTACCGTTTCGTCGCCATTTAGACCAATCAGATTGACTAGTGGACGACCGCGAGAGCCGCGACTGGCAATAGGCACTTCAAAACCACGTAAACTAAAAACACGTCCAGTATCAGTAAAACACAGTACCGTTGCATGCGTTGAGGTCACGACTAAATGATCAATCACATCATCTTCTTTCATCACGGTTGCAGACTTGCCTTTACCGCCACGTTTTTGCGCGACATAATCATCAATAGGCTGAGTCTTGGCGTAGCCTGTACGTGAGACAGTCATGACGACGGTTTGTTCAGGAATAAGATCTTCACGGTTAAAATCAGTACGTGAGTCAATAATATCGGTACGTCGCTCATCCCCAAAATTATCACGAATCTCAATCATCTCGTTGGAGATAATAGTCATAAGCTTATCAAAATCACCAAGAATAGATTCTAAATGAGCGATTTCACGCAATAAGTCTTGGTATTCTTCGGTCAATTTATCCTGTTCAAGGCCCGTCAAACGATGCAGTTGCATGTCTAAGATGGCATTGACCTGCTCTAGTGACAAGCGGTAGCGTTGTTCACCTGCGGTTGTGCCATCAATAAGACCAAACGGCGCTTTAGGATCTTCGCCTTCGATATATTCAGGACGGACTGATTGACTGCCAGCGGCTGTCAGCATCGCAACCACACTACCTGAGCCCCAAGTGTTGTTTAACAAGCTTTCACGTGCCAAACCGCGATTAGCAGAGGCTTTAATAGTCGCAATGATTTCGTCAATATTGGCTAAAGCGACAGTCAAACCTTCAAGCAAATGACCACGTACGCGCGCTTTATTTAGCTCATAAATAGTACGGCGGGTGACGACTTCTTGACGGTGACGCACAAAAGCGGCAATCAGTTGACGCAAAGTCAGTAATTTTGGCTGACCATTGTCAAGTGCCACCATATTAATACTAAAGCTAGACTCAAGCGGCGTTTGAAGAAATAGATTGTTGACGATAACTTCAGCCGTTTCACCGCGGCGTAAGTCGATGGCGATGCGCATGCCTTCTTTGTCAGACTCATCACGAATCTCAGTAATGCCTTCGATTTTTTTATCACGCACCAGCTCAGCAATACGTTCAATGAGCTTAGCTTTATTGGCTTGATACGGCACTTCAGTGAAGACGATACGCTCGCGATCACGATTGACACCTGTGTCACTCATCGGCTCGATATGATAGCGACCCCGTATATGCAGACGACCTTTACCCGTACGATAAGCATCTAAAATACCCGCACGACCATAAATGATACCGCCCGTCGGGAAGTCAGGGCCTGAGATATGACTCATCAGCTCCTCGCCTGATACTTGCGGGTTTTCAGCATAAGCTAGGCAGGCATTAATCACCTCAGTCAGGTTGTGCGGCGCCATATTGGTCGCCATACCGACCGCAATGCCTGTTGCACCATTGACCAATAAATTAGGAATACGCGCTGGCATCACGCTTGGCATGCGCTCAGAGCCGTCGTAGTTGTCTTCCCAATCGACCGTGTCTTTATCCAAATCAGCGAGCATCTGGTGGGTCAGTTTGGTCATACGTACTTCGGTATAACGCATCGCTGCCGGAGGATCATCATCAATCGAGCCAAAGTTACCTTGACCGTCAACCATTGGATAGCGCAAGCTGAAATCCTGCGCCATACGTACGATAGCATCATAGACCGCACTATCACCATGTGGATGATACTTACCGATGACGTCACCGACCACACGTGCTGATTTTTTATAGGGCTTGTTATAATCGTTTGATAGCACGTGCATGGCGTACATCACGCGGCGGTGTACAGGCTTGAACCCATCACGCACATCAGGCAGCGCACGCGAGACGATCACGCTCATCGCATAATCCAGATAGGACTGCTTTAGTTCATCTACGATGCCAATAGGACTGACCGATTCGCTCATATACACTCCTTCACTCACATTATTTTTCTAATATTTGACTCAGTTGGAGACGCTCACAATCATACAAAAATAAAGGCGCATAAAAGCGTCAATATTAATGAGAAACAGACTATAAAAAAGCACCATCAAGCGGGTAAAATAGTAGGAAAACGGTGATAGTTTTAAGGTTGAATAAAAGAAGCTATTTTAGCACAAATTTGCTGATTTAGGGACATTTCACGGTCATTAAAATCTAGTAAAAATGCTGATTGAGCGTGCGTAGTAGTATTTATTTTTTACCGATAAAACAAAAAAAACTGCACCAGAGTATATGCAGTTTTTAGGCGTTGTTATTATTATCTGTTCAACGCCTACGTACGAACAATTTTATTACGTGCGTCCTCTTATGATTGTCTAAAGTTCTGTTCAAAAAACTCACGCGCAGCTTGGGTACAAGAGGTACTGGTCAATCCGCCATGATAGCTGGCCAGTACCGCAGCACCTGCTGCTTGCGCTAGTAAATCTGGGTTGGTGACTCCTACTGACTGCGCATCTGCAATAGCTTGATTTTGAACTGCCGTCAAAGTCGTGGCAAATCTATTTTGGATATTATCGATTGTATCTGTATTCATCCAAGCATTGCTCATAGCAGCACTGCCGATTGATGTCACTGTGTTTTGATTACGATCATCGTCATTGGTTGCGTCCACATCTAATACAGTAATGTTTAGATTGGCAGCTGGACTCATGCTTGCTTGTTGCAATATAGCCGACATCGAACCAGTATTTAGGTCATAGTATACGGTTGGGTCTTGATTACCACCGCACAATAAGGTTGGCATTTTAGGTATGTAGCCGCGTAGATCATTGGCTTTTAGGGCTTTACGTAAGTTATCTTGTGGACTGTCTGCTGGAAGCGCACCCGTTCCAGCAAGAAGGCTATCAGGGTTTTGCAGCGCGTCGGCTACGTACATGGTGCGAAAATCCGTTTTGATCAAATAATTATCATCCGCAAACCCTAAGAACGCAAAAGGGACAGTCGGTGGCGGTAACATATCAAGTGTAGGGTTGTTTTGGGGATTATTTTCAAACAATGCGTTATCTGGCAGCTTGTTAGCCGCTACCAGCTCTCCAAAGCTCAATAAGCTTGGTAGCTGAGTGTTTGAATAGTTTGTCGTAAAGATATCTGTGCTATTTCGATAGATGTTTTTATACTTTTTTTGCAAGCCAGTTGCCAGTAGCGGTGCAAACCGAGTTGCGCCAATATTGACGTTGCCTGAAAATATAGTATCGCCAAAAGCAGCTAATGCATACGGCCCTGATGATGGCGCTATCGCTGTCACAGATTTGCCTTGTTGCTCCAATAGCCTTGCTGCGGCCATGGCCACATAGCCACCTTGCGAATAACCACTAATAAACAGTTCACCAGAGTCGTCGATATTGATGTACTTAGTATCCTTGCTACGCTGCTGCTTTTTGATTATCACACGTGCGCTATCTAAGGCATCGACCATATCAGTTGACTGTTGATCTGCCACTAGGTAAGGATGATAATCAAGCTCAGAATCATCATAGCCTGCATAGTTGGGCGCGACCACGATATAACCTTGCGCCGCAAAATTTGCTGCTATAAGGGTTGCCTCTGATCCTGCTGAATTTTGCGGATTACCTACTTGACTAAAATCATAGGCTTTGTCAGTAGTGGTGCCATGCGCATAGAGCAATACAGGTCGGTCGCCCTGACAGTCGGCACTATCACCACTTGGTAACATCAATGCCGCCGTTGCATTCGTACGCTCGCCTGCTGCCCCCACTGTTGGATAGCTGACTTTTTCTACTTTGATGTCACACTTTGCCGCAGGTGTTGCAGTGTTCTCCAGACCAAAACCACCATCTATCTGGGCCTTATCAAATGCGTTAACAGCTTGAACAGATGTAATATACTCAGTAGTGATCGTGGTGTCATCGTCTCCGCAGCCGGCCATCAATAGTAAACTACTTGCTACGGCGACTGATAGCACACCTCGCACCATAATTGGTTTGGTTGATTTTGTTAGGATACTAATAGAGCTTGTTTGCTGAACATCCATAGCATTAACTGGAGCGATCTTGCTGTCTTTATTAAGATTGGATTCAAATTTAGACATAATTGCTATCCTTAGCAGTGATAAAACGAAAATTGTCAGACATCCTTGGCAGTTGACCAAAACCTACTTTATATAAAAATAACATGACCATTGTTATCTCTTACACCTTACTGTTTATACCGTAAACTGTGATGAAAAGCTACCGAAAACCATGTAATCTGCTGTCATATAACTATTTGTTAGTTGCCCATATCTGATGCGTGCATACAGACTAAAATGTGACGTTAATGGATAAAATTACGGTTATGGTAGACAAAAAATTTCTACTCGTTACACTACCCTTTTATATTATAAGTCCTTGTTATAATCTTTCTTATTAATCCCTATAAAATAGGCATTTATCGTTATGGATATCATCCTTGTTATCGTCTGGATTTTGGCTATGATACTGTACAGCTTTTCTAGTGATTATGCTGTCAGCTTTCCAAGCCATCATTATCGCGCGCTACCCTTTGTGCGCTGGGGCTCACTACTGATTGCGATGGTATTATCTGGTTACTTAGCACAAGCCTATCAAGACAATTTACAAAACAATGGTATTTGGGTATTTATCGTCGTGGTGTTTGTCATTATTACCTTAGCAAAACTGGTATTCAAATGGGTAATTAATAGACGACGATAAAGCCAATGATCATTGCTATATCTATAAAACATTATCTTCTACCTCCATAAACAGCAGACTCAAAAGTAATGATAAATGACGACAACCAATTGACAGCACTAGACGATAAACGTACCGACCGCAGTTTTGATGCGATTGCCGATCATTTTGAAAAAAAGGTATATGGTGGTTTAAAGGGTGATATTCGTCTGGCTGTCTTACGCCGTGATATCTTTGGTTATGTCGAACAATTTAGCCATCTGCTCAAGCGACCATTGCGTATTTTAGATGTAGGCGCTGGGCTTGCTCAGATTGCAACAGAACTTGCTATTCAAGGCCATACAGTCGTCATTAATGACATATCTGCTAATATGATCGACAAAGCCAGAACGAATGCAGAGCAAACTGGTAAAGACCTAGATATCACATGGTATGTCTGTCCATATCAGGCACTTGAAGCTAAATTAGGAACAGGTAAACTAACGACAGATTCTACAGATAAGTTTGATGTCATACTGTGTCATGCACTACTTGAGTGGCTTGCAGACCCAAAAGCGGTAATGGACTTCTTCGATAAGCATCTTGCGACTGATGGTATTTTGTCATTGTGTTTTTACAATCCGGCAAGCTTTGACTATCGAAACTTGATCATGGGTAATTTTAATTTGCTCGATACCTTACTTGATAAGGCTGACTACCAAGCAGATAACAATAGAAGTTTGACGCCCAATTATCCTGTTGCCAAGCAAGAAGTTGAGTCATGGTTACAACAACATGAGTATCAAATCGTATTAGAAAGTGGTCTGCGCGTGTTTCATGACTATGCACCATTAAAGCGTGGCGGGCATACCGACCCTGACGCAGTCATTAGAATGGAGCTACGCTACTCGCAGCAAGAGCCTTATAAGTGGCTTGGCCGTTATCTGCATATAATGGCCACTCGCAAAACTTAATTTTAATAGCCGTTTTGTCGTAGCCCTTTTATTGCCTTGAAAATATTGTTGCATTGGAATATTGATCAGTATCAATTACGCTCTTATTTCTTAATCTATAAATGATCTATCGTATTCTGACCAAGTCGTGGCATTAATCTCTTTTTCATCGAATACAACCACATGCTCTAGCAAAGGTAAAATGCCAATATGCGTTCCAATCTCATGATTGTGATGGCTTGCGACTAAGGATAAAACCGTCTGTCCATCATCGAGTTGCAAACGATATAGATAGTTGGCACCGCGAAACACACGTCCAACGACTAATGCCGTCTGCGTACTGTCATCATCGTGAATGATATCATCAGGACGCACCAACACTTTGATCGGCGTGCCATTAGGATAGTCATACTCGCAATACTGCGGCTGGCCCAGTTCATCGTAAACTTCCATACGTCGATAGATATCACCAAGCGCGGTCTCGACATGTCCCTCTTTAATGATGCCATCTATCATGGCTCCTTCACCAACAAACTCAGCAACGAACGGACTAACTGGCTCATGGTATAGCTCACTTGGCGTGGCCCACTGTACCAGCTTACCTCTGTGCATCACCCCTACTTTGTCTGCAATTGCAAAGGCTTCATTTTGATCATGAGTCACCAGTATCGCTGTGGTGTTGGTACGTTTAAGAATATCACGTACATTCATCGCCAGTGATTCGCGCAGTACTACATCAAGATTAGAAAAGGGCTCATCAAGTAACAATAATTGGGGCTTGGGCGCTAAGGCACGTGCTAAAGCAACTCGCTGCTGCTGACCGCCTGAAAGCTCACTTGGACGCTTGTTGGCATGCTCAGTTAACTCAACCAGATTCAACATCTCAGTCACGCGTGCTTTTTTGTCAGCGACTGACCAACTATTTAGACCAAAAGCAATATTTTTTGCCACACTTAGGTGACCAAACAATGCATAGTCCTGAAATACCATGCCCATGCCGCGCTTAGCAGGTGCAACGGCAAAAGATGTACGTGCTGTCTGCTCTGTTAGGCGCTGACCATTCAAGCTAATAAAGCCTTGGCGCGTAGGCTCTAGCCCAGCGATGGCACGTAATGCTGTGGTTTTACCGCAGCCACTATAGCCTAAAAAGCAACCAATCTCACCTTGCTGCAGCGTTAAAGACATCTTATCAACGACAGTGGTATCATCATAACCGACGACTAAGCCTCTCACACTAAGATAAGGCTTATCATGCGTCTCCGCTGATTCATAGTGCTTGGACTGCGGCATAATAACCGCACAGGTAGAGGCTTGCCGAGTATTGGTAGGCATGACTTTTTTGCCAATAGATTTTGGTTTGGAGTGATCTGTTCGGTCTGCTGAGTCTTTGATCAGGTCAGTATGCATAGATGTTACCAATGAGCGATAGAGATAAAATAAGTAATACGATAAAAGCAACAATGAATGTCAATTGAACATAGCTATATATAGTACGCTACAAGACATAGTACGTTAAATCTACTATATCGTCATTCTGATTTAACGTACTATGACTACGCTAGCTATTTTTGTCACTTTGACGTAGCAATATCCATACTGGAATCAGTCCGACAAGTACGATAAGTAAGCTTGGCAACGCAGCCCTTGCCCACATCCCCTCACTAGTCATCTCAAACACACGTACTGCCAGCGTATCCCAGCCTTGACGCCGTGTCATAAGTGTAATCGGCATCTCTTTCATGACTTCTACAAAACCCATTAATAGTGCAGTCAACATACCTGGTTTGAGTATCGGCAATACCACCTGACGCCAGCGCTGTAATGGACTGTCACTGAGCAACTTTGCAGCCGCCTCTTGATTGACCGTCAAACGCTGTAGCTGACGGTCGATAGGTTGGAAGCTGACCGTCATAAAACGGGTTGAGAGCGCAAGTAGCATGACAATAACACTTCCTGATAGCACTTGCTTTGAGGTGACTCCGATAGCGATCAGTTGATTATCAACCCAAGCAATCGGAATAAAAACCCCTACAGCTAGTACTGTGCCTGGTACGACATAACCTAAATTGGCTAAAGTGGTCATCAGCTTCGTTGTTTTGTCAGAATACTGACGTTTAATCCATGCAACGATGATAGCAAGCAAAGCAATAAGTAGCGTCGTCATACTGGCAATCATCAAACTATTGGTTACAAAATCGATATAACGTGCATCGAAATCTTGACGAAAATTCGTCGCTGTCCAATAGAACAGTTGTAAAAATGGTATGAGAAAGGCAATTGAAAATACGAGCGTACACAGCAGCGTCATTGTAAGCTTTGCAGGTGTACTGGCCTCTAAACGGCGATTGCTCCCTTGAGTGACTGCATTGCCACGTCTTGCTTGCCAATACTGCTCAAACAATACCACAATAAATACCACACCGATCAATAAAGCGGCCAATTGCGCTGCCGTGGTTAAACTAAAAAACCCAAACCATGCTTTATAAATAGCCGTAGTAAAGGTATCGACGTTAAACACCGAGACGGCACCAAAATCTGCCAAAGTCTCCATCGTCGCTAACAACAGCCCACCGATAATCCAAGGCAGCGCTTGCGGTAGAGCCAAGCGAAACAACACTCGACTGCGGCTAAGCCCCAGCATCTGACCTGCTTCTATCGCACGCCGACCTTGAGATAAAAACGCTTGCCTTGCCAGCAGATATACATAAGGATAAAACGCCAGTGACAATATTAGCCCAGCACCCCAGACATTACGTACTGAGGGTATCACGGTGCTAATCCCCAAATCCCGTAGTCCCGTCTGTAACGGTCCACTAAAATCAACCATTCCCACTGTCACAAACGCTAGCACATAAGCTGGCATGGCTAAGGGCAGCATTAGCGCCCACGAAAAAAACCGCTGTCCTGGGAAGCGGTACATGCTCGTTATCCATGCCAACGTCGTACCAATACTGCCAGCAATAACGGTCACCATAAGCAGTAAGATGGCCGTATTTTTGAGGACTTGCGGTAGCACATAATCTGTCATATGCGACCAGATATCTGCAACTGGCTGCGTCCAAGCAAAAAGAACAATTAAAATTGGGATGAGCATAAACGACGAAATCAGCCCTAAGACTGATTTTGAAATAATACGCTTACCGACTATACGCTCTTGACGAATAACACGAGTGTCACTGGCAGGGCTATCTTTGACAGTACTGTCTTCACTAGCAGACGCTTTTGTCATTGTCATAATATAGATATTACCCTGTCAGACGCTTATAAACTAAACCCAGCAACCGATTATTTATAACCTGCTTTATCCATCATCTGGATCGCTTGTGTTTGTAGTTCGCCAAATTTTTGCACATTGATATCGTCTTGTTTGAACGTGCCCCACGATCTGAGCATGTCTGACTCATCAACGCCTTCTTTTACTGGATACTCTTTGTCTGAGCTGGCATAAATACCTTGAGCTTCATCAGAGGACAACCACTCTATTAGTTTAAGCGCACCATCTGGATTGTCTGAGTTGGTGGTCACACCAGCGCCAGAGATATTTACATGTGTGCCTGTTGTATCTTGGTTTGCCCAAAATATCTCGACAGGGAAGTCAGGCTTTTCATCAAGTATACGGCCATAGTAATAACTGTTAGCAATACCAACTTCACATTGACCTGCAGCGATGGCTTCTAACATGCTGGTATCATCACTAAATACGTCAGTCGCTAGATTATCGACCCATCCACGAATAACCTCTTCTGTCTTTTCTTCGCCCAAATGCTCCATCATACTGGCGACAAGCGATTGGTTATAGACCTTTTTAGAGGTACGCAAGCACAGTTTACCTTTCCACTTTGGATCAGCCAAATCTGCATACGTTGATAACTCATCAGCACTGACTTTGTTTGGATCATAAAATATCGTGCGTGCACGCAGCGACAGACCTGTCCACTGACCTTTTGGATCTCGGTATTTAGCAGGAACATTGCTTTCAAGTACCGTAGAAGCCACTGGCTGCAATAATCCTTGCTGCGCAGCTTGCCATAAGTTCCCAGCATCGACCGTCAATAACATGTCGGCCGGTGTGTTCTGACCTTCAGCTTGCAAGCGTGCCATTAATGGACCTGTCTTATCAGTAACCAGCTCGATTTTTACGCCTGTCTCTTCGGTATATTTATCTAACAATGGCTTAATAAGCTGCTCGTTACGTGACGAATAAATCGTCACCACTTGATCATCACCTGCAGTCGCCACGGTACTATCATTACTGGCCTCTTCAGTGGTCGGCGTTTGCGTCTCTGCGTCTTCAGCTGGAGTAGATGCGTTATTACAACCCACTAGACCCATCATCATGCCAAAGACAGCAACAGATAAGGTAGCCTTAACAGGGCGAGTTAGCGACAGACGTTCAGCAACCGCGTTCGATGACATGGTCTTCTCCATAATAGTATAAAAGATAAATGAGATAGTTTAGATGATAAGCAATTAGGTAGGCGTTTATACTGCTAAAACAATGATAAAAACCAGAAACAATATACTAATAGAAATGAGATTAATTATCAATACATTATTTCGACTGGTTTTGCCCCCAAAAAGTACAGTTTATAGAGAGTTTTATTCTATTCATTTTATATTAGCCATTGCCCCAAAATCACGTTTACAGCAGCTTCTGTGCGTAAGATTCGAGGGCCTATATTTACCGCTTTGCATCCCTGCTTACATAGCAGTTCAATCTCATAATCAACCCAGCCCCCTTCAGCTCCGATGCAAACCACATCTGGCCGCTGAACTCTTGCAGAAGATATAGACTCTACAGGCAGTTGTTGTAGATATTGCGAAAAGGCCAGATCGCTATAAGGATGAGCGATTATAGCGTCATGAGTAATCAGACTGGGCAGCTGATCTTCGACGAACGGTTTAAAACGTTTTTGTAAAGAAATGCGCGGCGCTATCGTATCGACCCCTTGCTGCAAACCTTCTAATACAAATTCATTAAGCCGCATCAGTAGCGGACTTTGCCAATAGCTCTTTTGAGTACGGTAACTATTAATCAGAATAATATGACAAACACCCAATGCGGTCATGTCCATGATCAAGCGCCGTAGTACTTTAGGCCGTGGCAATGCCAAAATCACAGTAACCTCTAATTTGGCTGGCGACGGAGTATCGAGCTGTACCTCACGTAGCTGTATGTTACTAGGTGACATATCGTCAATAACTGCTGTACCAAGATTGCCACCAAGCTGACCGATTTTGAGCGTCGCACCAACTGGTAGCTTTAATACCTTATTGATGTGTTCGATTTGTACAGGCGAGTTAATCTGTGCATAAGGCGGTGCAATATCAGATGCAGGCAACAAAATACAATTCATAGAGCAGATCGCTTAATAAAAATAAGAGTGAACGACGATTAGAGATATGGCTGGTCGGCCTGAGGATACACGCTAGAAAACTTTTCAATTGTCTCTTCTATCATCGCTAGTTGTCGGGTCAATACTGCCTGCTCCTGAATGGTCATCTGCTTACCTGCCTGTCCCGCTTTTCTGGCAATCTCTAAATGACGCAGCCAAAACTGTAGCTGTTGATATATCATCTCATCATCGCTTGTAGAGTCGTTTATTAGATGCTCGTCACTGCCGATTGCTTGATAAAAATGGTTGTTTGGTTGATATAAAGCACCAGCACCTGCCAGCTTATCTACGACGCTCTGACATGACTGGGTATACTGTCCCATAAGTACTGGCGTGCCCACACTCATAGGCTCCACAGGATTATGGCCGCCGATATCAACGATAGAACCACCAACAAGCGCTACATCTGCTTGTGCATACCATCGCATCAGCTCGCCCATACTATCAGCCAGATAAACCTGCGTTTTTGTAGTGATGTCTTCGTCTTGACTACGCCTTGCCATTTGCAAACCTGTTTCGTTAATGAGCGCAGCCACCTCATCAAAGCGCTCAGGGTGTCTGGGTACGATGATAAGTAGGGCCGTAGACAGCTCCGCTATATCCAATAGTTGCTGGTGTAGCGCTAATGCCATACTTTCTTCACCGCTATGAGTGCTCGCTGCTATCCAAACTGGACGGTCTACAAACTGCGAATCAGACAGATTCGACAACTCATTAATAGCGCCATCTTCTTTGACTTTATTAGTCGCTAGTTTGGAATCAGTGACGTTTTTGGAATTGGTAGTTTTAGGCGTATTGATGACCCATTTAAGTGAGCCTGCAACGCGTATCTGCGCACTATCTGCTTCCAACTGCCGGAAGCGTTTAGCAGAGTCGCTATCTTGCGCGATGATTAAACTGAGGTTTTGCATCATGCTAGCACTTACGGCGCTTATCTTTTGATAGCGGTTAAAAGATGCCGCTGATAGTCGTCCATTTACCAGAATACTAGGAATGTCTTTTTGCGATAAAGTGGCTAAAATATTTGCCCATAATTCAGTTTCGACAAACAACGCAGCGACAGGCTGTACATGCGCCAAAAATGTCTCGATAACGGCGGGCGTATCTACTGGCACATAACTGTGACTCATCCGACCTTGAGCAATCTCCTCAGCAAAACGACTGGCACCGCGCGCATAACCCGTCTGTGTGGTATTGGTTAGCCATATATTATAGCCTTGTGCCAATAGAGCATCGAGCAAGGGCGCGACTGTATTGGTCTCTCCTAACGAGACGGCATGACACCAAATTGTTTTGTCATTACAAGTGTCGCTTGATACCGGACGCGGTGGATACTGCTTGCCAAAGCGCTGCGCAACTTCTTGTTGATAGTTGTCACGACTGCGCGAACGACGCCAAACTTGAATGCGATACAATGGCTTTAGTAGCGTGATAGCAAGCTGATAATACCAAGGTGGCATGCGAGTGGCGCGTTTGATTGGCGCAGTACTACTTAACGCACAGTTATCTAGCGAATGGTTATCCAGCGTATCGTTATCAAAATCTTTTTGAGCCGCTAATGGCTCAGATTCAGTAGACGGTGGTACAGAAGGTGATGGCATGGAGAAGCCCAGTTTTGTGATAGATAAAATGACAAGTTAGACAGTCAACCGTTGATAAATTTTACCGTAAATCATGAAAAAGCCATACAACTTAGTGACTAAGTGCGCAGAAAATGTGCGCAGAAAATCGTATGGTCTACTAATTACCGTCTTATGGTATCGTTAAATAGCTAGTCTAAAACCTTACAACGCGATAAGTGAGTGCTTGATTGTTATATAAATACAATGAGCAATATTGCACCAAGCACCACTACTCCTACCAACACTTGATAACGCTTAATACTATGCTGCTCTTGCTTTTGCGATGTGATTAATGTTTGAGCTTGTTGCCACTTAGCCACCAGATCTGCTGCTTCTGTATGTCCATTTTTAGCCGCTTCCTCCAACCAATATTGACCGCTACTCACCTCTTGCGGCACGCCGATACCTTGATAGTACATCTTACTAAGTAAGCGCTGGGCACGAACATCTTTACTGTTCGCCGCTTGTTTAACCCAGTCAGTCCCTACTACTTTGCTGGCTTCTGCATCCGCTATTTGCCCTTCACCTAGTAACTCGTACATAGCCAAGCGTAACATCGCAGTGGTATTACCAGATTCGGCAGAATTTTGCAGACGTATTAGTGCTTGCTGCCGTGCTGCCTGATGGTGCTCTGAAAACGTCACTTGGTCACGCGGCTTATTTTGCCGCGCAATATGGTGCTCGAATTGATCCAGTATTTTGCACGCTTGCAGATAGTCATCGTGGCCAGTAGCTTGTGGCACCTCAATCTCATCTAACTCTATAAGTAACTGAGTAAATATTTCTGGCGTTATAGAGACCTTTAAGGGGCTAACAGTTTGCAGTTGGGTGGTAGTCGCACTGAAATTAGTAGGCATTTCAGATATTTTAGGTTTGACACTCGCTGCTACATCGACTATTGAAGGCACAGCTTGCTGTGCTACGGCTAGCTTGGTAACAGGAATTTCTCTATGTTCGGTAGCTTGGACTGGTAGCCGTTGGCTTTGAAAATTTTCATCATCAATCAATCTGGGATTAACATCTACTGATTCAGAATAATGCTCTACATTTGGTTCAGCTGTAACACTCTCATCAATACCATTATTTTTTGGTAGTCGCGCACTTACCGCTTGATACAATCCGCTAGCAACTTGCCCACCTTGTACCGCCTGAAACTGCCGATCAATATACCCAAATAGACGCAGGCCCATGGGCTCTAACGCAAAAAATATATCTGCACTATCATTAGAGTTATTACTATATACCACAGCCATGGATTGATAAAAATCCTCTGCAATCAACGGTAGCGTATCAAAATGCTTTTTTAGTTCAAACTGTTCATACCAATGTGGTTCACTTTGCCACTGACGCGCCAGCACTCGCCCTGCATAAAATGCTAAAAACAGTAATAAGTTGCGATAGCGCTCATCAGCCAGCAGTGCAACCTCGCCTAAGCCCTCAGACTGGTCTTTTGCCTTTGTAATATCACGGCGTATCTGCAAAATCAGCGTGTCTACTCGCTGTAAGCTGGCGAGCGATTCATCTAATTGACACTCATGCAGCTGCTTTTCATAAGCGATACCCCCTGCGATAGGACGATCTGCTATAAAATCTTGCCAGTAGCCTTCCGCCATATAACCAAGTGACGTTTTAGGGATCTTAGCTAAAGTAGCGTTTGGCGTAGCAAGCATGGAATGGGCATATCCTCTGAATAAAAATCACAAATGGCATTACTAGATTAGGCATCGGTTATACAAATCAGTTATACAAAGACGGTAACGACTACAATAAAGGACTAAACAGACGCACTACGTTATCGAATAAACGTTCAGAATCGCGACGCTGCTGCCACTCTTTTAGACTTAAAAATCGGCAGCTTTGCAAATAAGCATCTTGGCAGTCAGCGACTTGAGCAACCATTTCAGGTGTATATATCGCCAAACTTACTTCCATATTTAAATAGAAGCTACGCATATCGATGTTCACTGTACCAAACAGGCAATAATCATCATCAATAACTACCGTTTTAGCATGTAATAGTCCACCTTGGAACAATGCAATCTTTACGCCAGCTTCAAGCAGTTCTTGATAATACGCTTGTGACGCATGCTGCACCAAAAACGAATCCACCTTTTCTGGAATAATTAAAGTCACATCGACACCGCGCTTTGCTGCTGTTTCTAATGCTCCTGACAGCGCTTCATCTGGTACAAAGTAAGGCGTCGTAATTTGAATACGCTTATTGGCGCGGTGAATAATAGTCACTAAGGTATTATAAATGACATGAGCGGTCACCTGCGGCGCTGAAGGAATGAGCTGTGCAACAACATCATCAACCACAGGCATTTGCGGTATCGCAATCGACTTTGAGCCTGGTACAGTAGGTATATAACTATCCACATCATCAACGAGCACCTGAATTCGGCTGTTAATATCATTGATGGTCGGATTCAATACATACAACTTACGAGTATAGCTATTTACCCGCTTATCTAATGCATCTAGATTGTCATTGTTCTCAGCACCGATATCAGTAATGACAACTTTAGCCATGGCCGTAGCTATGCTAATTGGCTGCTGACCAACGCTGCGCATCATCACATCAACCCACTGACCAACACCTTTGTCTTGTTTAAAAAACTTGGGATCCACCAAATTAAAACTACCGGTATAACCGATATATTCGTCGATTACCACAATCTTACGATGATTACGCAAATCAGAGCGCTTAAATAATGTCTTAAACAACCCTACCGGTAGTGACTGGTGTACGAACACGCCTGCTCGCTCTAACGCTCGATGCTCAGAGCTATTAAAAAAGCTAAAACTGCCGACACTGTCTATTAATATATGACACTCTACCCCGCGTTTGGCGGCAGCAGCTAGAGACTTCAGCACATCTAGGACTTGGCCTTTGGGGTAGATAATATAAAACTCTATAAGAATGGTGCGCTTAGCATTATCGATATCGCTAATCAGATGATTAAAAAACGCTCTAGATGAAGTTAGCAGTTGCATCCTATGTCCAGCGTACACGCCAAACCCTGTCCAGCGTGTACCGATACGACTCACGCCCCGATAGTTAATCGGCAACAAATCCTGTCCTTGATCAAACACCATCCGCTCACGTGCTGCTATGTCGTTCATTAGCAAGCTTGCTTGATCCACACGCTGCCGATAACGACGACCGATCATCGGTTCGCCGACTAGAATATAAGCTATAAACCCAAACACTGGCAGGGTGTATAGAACCGCTATCCAGGCAATCGCCACTCCAATATTGCGCTGTACCGAGACCACACGCAAAGTCATGATCACCATTAATATGATGTGTAATAGCAGTCCTAACCCTGCAAAGCTACCCCAAGACCACGATGCAAGGTGCTGCTCAGTCGCTAAAGATTCTATAACTGCCTCCCTCACCCTACGCAGAACAAAATATGGATAGAAAACATTGATAATTGATATCTACGGCTTGGTAGTATAGTAGTTTTTTATTATCAAACAATAGATAAAGGCAACAAGCCGTCTTTAACGAATGCAGCTTATCAGATCATCTCACTCTCGTATTATAATAGCACCCTTGCTTAATACATATTTATCCAAGATTCTTTGATTGCTCATTCTTATAAACTACTATCACCATAGCTTATGTTTACAGTCTATTTTGGATTATTTGAAATTTTTATAAAATACTATTTGACAGGCAGATGTAAATCTATATAATACACACCCACAGAGCGGGTGATTAGCTCAGTTGGTAGAGCGTCTGCCTTACACGCAGAATGTCGGCGGTTCGAATCCGTCATCACCCACCAC
>NZ_JBPYDE010000018.1:0-35253 GCF_051847555.1 Psychrobacter sp. 1Y4
TCAAACTGCTTGACGACTCTAGTCAGTACGACCTAGCAGTACCTTCTACTTATTATGTCGAAAAAATGGCCAATGAAGGTCTTTTACAAGAGATTGATCAGTCAAAACTTAGTAACTTTAGTAACCTAGATACCTCATTTACCAACACTAAGGTCGATCCTGAAAACAAGTACTCTATCCCTTATATGTGGGGTAGCACTGGGCTTGCCATCAATGGCGATAGCGTCGATCCTGCGACCGTTAATAGCTGGAATGATCTGTGGAATCCTGAGTATAAAGGTCAGGTGATGCTGACTAATGATGTGCGTGAAGTGTTTGGCATGGCACTACTCACGCTTGGTTACTCAGGCAATAGTAGCAATCCTGATGAGATTAAAGCGGCTTATGATAAGCTCACCACTTTGATGCCTAACGTCAAAACCTTTAATTCAGATGCGACGCGCATGCCCTATATCGAAGGCGAAACTGCCCTTGGTATGACATGGAATGGCGAAGCGGTCATGGCCAATGATGAAGGTCTGACCAGCTTGGTTTATAAATACCCATCTGAGGGTGCAATACTTTGGATGGACAACTTTGTTATTCCAAAAAACGCCAAGCAGGTTGATGCGGCACACAAGTTTATTGATTACTTATTGCGTCCTGAAAATGCCAAGATTGTTAGTGAAGAGATTGGTTATGCTTCACCAAACATGGCGGCGCGTGAACTGATGGACAAAAGCGTCCAAAACAATCCAGCCATTTATCCAAGTAAGGAAGTACTGGCGCAAGCTGAGTTCCAAGAAGATGTGGGCGATGAAGCGCTGCAAGTCTATCAGCAATATTGGGATAAGCTCAAAACTGGTCGTTGATACAATTTCGTTCTATTTAACGATTAACCCAAGCCTCTAATCGGTTACATACGCATATAAAAACGCTGACTCTAAAGGGTCAGCGTTTTTTTATAGATGTAGATCAGTCTTGCCGCCTTTATTCTCAATTCGGCGTTGTTCGCGGCGCTGGTAACGAAGACCGGAGGCTGCAAACCATTGCGGTTTGGTGGTCTGTAATAAATCGCTAAGCCGCTGTAATTGCACTTGCAAAGTTTGGGTCAACCAAAAATAACCTTGCCATTCAAACCCTAAGTTTTGCACACTTGGATAATCTGATACGGTAATACGTGTGATCGGCCGAAACACCTCATCACTTGGGCTACGCAGCACTGCTGCCATGTGTAGCATAGCTTGGGTCAGCTCATGCTGATAATGAATCAATAGGGTATGATTCTCATCATCTATCTCAATATTAGCCAAGCGCGGTGCGGCGCTTAATAATAAATCAATCGTTCCGATGATATTTCGATGCGTACGCTGAATCGTCTCTAAAGTCTCTTTATCAATGCCCGACTCTCTTTCTGTCGCAGCAATGTGCGGGCGTACTGCTAATAGTCGCTTATTGATTTTTTGTAGCGCCTTAACCAATGCTTTGTTGACTGGGATATCAGGGACAGAGCTACTAGTAGGATAAATCAAACTTGCTGAGCTGGTGCTCTTAGTGTATTTGAATGGTTTGGGCACTAGAATGTCAGCATCAATATGGTTGCCGACTCCGGCATATAGATTACCGCAGGTCTCAAGATTGCTTGCCAGCAAAAAACGCCACATCAAAGTAGACTTGAGGGGTAAAACTAAGGTCGCCGCCACCGCCACGCCAGCGCCCAGCAAAATATTAAAGGCACGGTACAGACCATCTTGACCGATACTGCTTTGGTCAGGACTTGAAACAATCATCAGCATGGTAATACCCGTTAATAGACCAATATAACCCAACTGTTTAACCGCAACATACCCAATGATACCGCTGATGATGCCGATAAGTAGATAGTATATCCACATCCACGTACCGATGTCTTGACTTAACCACAAAAACCCAAGCCCGACGCCCACACCAAGCAAGGTACCCAATATGCGCTCTTTGGCTTTGGTATAAATTGCACCTTGGTATTGTAATAAACCCAAAATGACAAACACCGTAATGGTGGTCCACTCTCCATGTGGCAGATTGGTGACCTCATTCAATAATAGCGCAGTCAGCACCGCTGTGCCCAAACGTATCGCGTGCAATACGTCAGCATGTTGATAACGCGCATAAGGCTCAACAAGTGGGGCGGTAAATCGTTGCCAAAAGGTCGGTTTCACTTGGAATCACTCTTTTTATAAAATAGAAAATATAACAATAATGAAAAACATCAATAGACAGCACTTATTAGATGATGATTGACTACGTAGCCATTAATCGGACAGCTACTATTTAATATAGCCAATACTAACTAAAAGTGTCATGTATTTTATCTGTAGGCAAAGCCGTTAGAAATTTTCTTGCTTGCTGTGCCTGCGCAGACAGAGGCTACAAAAATTTATATCAGCTTTGCCATAACATTTTTGGAGTGAATTAACTATAACTATTCACTCACCAGCAAAAAATAACGCCTTTCATCTATTAAAAGACAAAAGACGTTAAAGGTCAAAGCGCGCGAGTACAAAATAGACAAAACTGATGTACTCACTCTTCAATACTTATCGCATTTTTAAAGAGAGCACTTGCTTTAAACACTATACTTCTAAGTAGTCCAAAATACCTTCAGCCGCTTGGCGACCATCCCAGATGGCGGTCACGACCAAATCAGAACCGCGTACCATATCACCTCCAGCAAAAATCTTAGGATTTTGCGTTTGGTACTTATAGGTTTGCTCTTCTAAAGCGACGACGCGTCCTGTAGGGTCTAGCGCCACTTGCTGCGTCTCAAACCACTCCATAGGACTAGGACGGAAGCCAAAGGCCATGATGACCGCATCGCAAGGAATAATCTCTTCAGAGTTAGGAATCGGCTCTGGGCGACGGCGACCACGATTGTCTGGTGCACCCAGATGCGTAGTGACAACTTTTACCGCGTTCACTTTACCATTTAAGCCGATGATTTCGGTTGGTTGGCGGTTAAACAAAAACTCAACCCCTTCTTCACGCGCATTAACGACCTCACGACGCGAGCCGGGCATGTTTTCTTCATCGCGGCGATAGGCACAGACGACCTGCTCTGCACCCTGACGGATACTGGTGCGATTACAGTCCATAGCCGTATCACCGCCGCCTAATATGACGACTTTTTTGCCTTTTAGGTCGATATATTCGTCGGCATCTTTTTCCCAGTCGTTACAACGGTTGACGTTGGCAATGAGATAATCTAGTGCATCATAGACACCGTCCAGCTCCTCACCAGCGAAGCCGCCACGCATATAAGTGTATGTACCCATACCCATAAATACCGCATCATAATCACTCAACAGCTCATCAATACTGACATCAGTTCCGATTTCTGTCTCAAGGCGAAACTCGATACCCATACCTTCAAAAATAACACGGCGGTTGCGCATGACGTCTTTTTCCATCTTAAACTCTGGAATACCAAAGGTCAGTAAGCCGCCAATCTCAGGGCGTTTGTCAAAGACGACTGGTTTGACACCATTTCTTACCAAAATGTCGGCACAGCCAAGACCAGCAGGGCCTGCACCAATAATGGCAACCTTTTTATCTGTCCAGACGACATCTGACATATCTGGACGCCAGCCAAGCGCAAAGGCGGTATCGTTAATGTACTTTTCGACATTACCGATAGTCACAGCGCCAAAACCATCATTCAATGTACAGGCACCTTCGCATAAGCGGTCTTGTGGACAGACGCGCCCGCAGACCTCTGGCAAAGTGTTAGTACGATGACACAATTCTGCCGCTTGGAATATCTGCCCTTCGGTGGCAAGTTTAAGCCAATTAGGGATGTAATTGTGTACTGGACATTTCCACTCACAGTAGGGGTTGCCGCATTCAAGACAACGATGGGACTGCTCGGCCACCGACTCACTCTCAAATGGTTTGTAAATTTCGACAAACTCTGTTGAGCGCGTCGCAATGTCTTTTTTATTCGGCTCAACCCGTGGTACTTCTAAAAACTGAAAACTATTATCTAAGCGTTTTGCCATAATGACTTACTCTTCTATATGGGGCTCTTCTATAGTGGGTAGTGACAGTTGGCATATACCATTTATATTAGGTCAAGAGACCTAGCGATACTGTCACTTACCTACCTACAATATTAGCGCAGTGAGAGGTAATCTCTTAAATGTTTACTTAAACCTTAGCAGATCAATAAACAGCAAATTACTGTGGATCGGCTGTGGTGGTTTTAAGCAGTGTTGCAATATTCGCCGCTTTGGGTTTAACCAAATACACCTTACGAACATAGTGTTCAAAGTCAGCCAATATTGTCTGACCCCACGCACTACCTGTCTTCTCCACGTGTACTTCAATAACCTGCTGCAAATGGATACGATGTTCTTCAGTCTGTTCACTTGAGATACGGTTTAGGTCAATCAGCTCATGATTGCAGCGATCAAAAAAGTCGCCATCCATATCAAGTACATAAGCAAACCCGCCTGTCATACCCGCTCCGAAATTAAGTCCTGTACGACCAAGAATCGTGACGATACCGCCTGTCATATATTCGCAGCAATGATCGCCCGTGCCTTCGATGACGGCATGAGCGCCAGAGTTACGTACCCCAAAACGCTCACCTGCTGTGCCTGCTGCATAGAGCTTGCCACCTGTCGCACCATACAGACACGTATTGCCGATAATAGCGGTTTCTTGTGCGCTAAAGTTTGAGTCTTTTGGCGGATAAATCACAATCTCGCCGCCTGCCATGCCTTTACCGACGTAATCGTTGGCATCACCTTCAAGCTCAATATGCAAGCCGCCTGCATTCCAAACGCCTAAGCTTTGCCCTGCAGTACCTGTTAGATGCAGCTTAATAGGCATGTCACTCATGCCAAGATTGCCCCAGACTTGTGCAATCTCACCGGAGATACGGGCGCCAATAGAGCGATCACAGTTGCCGACATAATAGCTATAATCACCACCACTACCTTTACGGATATTAATCAGCATATCACTAATCATCTGCTCAGCCAGTAAGCCTTTATCGAACGGCTCATTACGCTCAACCTGACAAGTTTGCGCTTTGCCACTACTGGCAGGATGACTAAATAGTAACGGCGTCAAGTCAAGATGACGCTGTTTGTCAGTATTGCCCTCTAATACGTCAAGCAAATCTGTACGCCCGACCAGCTCTTCCATGCTACGTACGCCAAGAGCGGCGAGCCATTCGCGCGTTTCAGTGGCCACAAATTTGAAAAAATTGATAAGCATCTCAGCTTCACCAATAAAGTGCTCGTCACGCAGCTTAGCTTTTTGCGTGGCAACCCCTGTCGGACAGTTATTAAGATGACAAATTCGCAAGTACTTACAGCCAACTGCAATCATCGGTGTGGTACCAAAACCAAAGCTTTCTGCTCCAAGAATAGCGGCTTTGACCACATCAAGGCCTGTTTTGAGGCCACCATCAGTTTGCACGCGTACTTTATCGCGCAGACCATTGACGCGTAGCGACTGATGCGTCTCAGCTAACCCTAGCTCCCATGGCGAGCCTGCATGGTGAATAGAGGACAGTGGCGAGGCTGCGGTACCGCCATCATACCCTGAGATGGTAATCAAATCGGCATAAGCTTTTGCTACACCTGTCGCAATGGTACCAACGCCTGGACGCGAAACTAATTTAACTGAGACTAAGGCATCTGGATTGACTTGTTTTAAATCAAAAATAAGCTGGGCAAGATCTTCGATAGAATAAATATCATGATGCGGCGGCGGTGAGATGAGTGTCACTCCAGGCACAGAGTAACGCAGGCGGGCAATCAAAGCATTGACCTTTCCGCCTGGCAGCTGACCACCCTCGCCAGGTTTTGCACCTTGCGCAACTTTAATTTGCATGACTTCTGCTGAACGCAAATAGGCAGGCGTGACCCCAAAACGACCAGAGGCGACTTGTTTGATTTTTGAGTTGCGTAGGGTACCATAACGAGTAGGATCTTCACCGCCCTCCCCTGAATTTGAGCGTCCGCCAATGGTATTCATCGCCATAGCGATTGATTCATGCGCCTCGGGTGATAGCGCGCCAAGCGACATACCAGCCGAGTCAAAACGCGCCAAAATCTTTGCTGTATCTTCAACTTTATTGACATCGATACTGTTATCCGTTTTAAGTTGCAACAAATCACGTAAGGTTGCAACCGGACGGCTATTGACCAAATCGGCATAATTACGATAATTGTCATAATCGCCCGTACGTACGGCCGTATGTAAGCTATTAATCACATCAGGATTAAAGGCGTGATATTCTTTATTGAAGACGAATTTTAGTAAACCCCCTTGATCCAGTGGCGCGCGACGTTTAAAAGCATTGGCCGCCAATTGCGCTTGGTCTGCTGCCAGATCGGTAAAGGTAGCTCCCTTAATACGGCTTTGTACGCCTTTAAAGCATAAGCCCACTACCTCCTCTGAAAGACCAACGGCTTCAAATAATTGTGCGCCGCGATAAGAGACAATGGTAGAGATGCCCATTTTTGATAATATTTTTAGTAAACCTTTATCCAAGCCTTTTCGAAAGTTAACCCGTGCTTGAATCGGATCGCCAAGCAACTCCCCTGTTGCGACCAAATCATCAATGACATCATAGGCTAGGTATGGATAAACGCAGGTTGCCCCAAAGCCTATCAATACTGCTACTTGATGTGAGTCACGTGCCAGACCAGTCTCGATGATTAAGTTGGCATCAGTACGGATACCTTGAGCAATCAAGTAATGATGCACCGCACCAGTTACCATAATGGCGTTCGCTGGTACTTTATCTGCAGCGATATTTTTATCGGACAATACAATCAAGGTATGACCAGCACGGATAGCGCGTGCCACTTCTTCGCAAATAGCTTTGATAGCCTCAGACAGCTCTAGCGTACGATCATAGTTTAGATCAATACGTGCCATCTGAAACGCTAGATCATCCAAGGTTTCAAGCTGCCGCATTTTGCTGGCTGATAATACTGGCGACGATAAGATAATGCGATGCGCGTCTTTTTCTGATGGCGCAAATACGTTGGTTTGAGCACCAAGACACGTTTGCAGCGACATGACGATTGACTCACGCAGGGGATCAATCGGCGGGTTGGTTACTTGTGCAAACTGCTGACGAAAGAAATCTCCAACATGGCGAATTTGCTGCGATAACACCGCCATTGGCGTATCATCACCCATCGAACCGACTGGCTCTTGACCATTTTCGGCATTGGGACGAATGATTTCAGTACGCTCTTCATTGGTAATGTGATACATTTTTTGCAGAGCTTTTAACTTATCACCGCGGCATGCTTGCGCTGCTAGCTCTTCTTCTAAACGCTCATCATCGCGGATACGTTTCGCTTCTTCACGCAGCCACTTGCGATAAGGATGAGCCTTTTTAAGTAAGGTGGCAATGGCTTTAGTATCTAAGATTTGACCAGTCAATGTATCGATAACCAGCATCTGACCTGGGCCTACGCGTCCTTTTGCTAATACATCTTTAGGATCATAATCCCAAACGCCCACTTCAGAGGCCACCGTGATATAGCCATTCTTAGTCGTCACCCAACGTGAGGGTCGCAGACCATTACGATCGAGCATACAGACCGCATAGCGCCCATCTTGAATCACCAGACCTGCTGGCCCATCCCACGCTTCCATATGCTGCGAATAAAACTCATAAAATGCACGCAAGTCCATATCCATGCTATCGACATTTTGCCAAGCTGGTGGCACAAGTATCGACATGGCATGAAACAGATTCATACCGCCTGACATCAGCACCTCAAGCATATTGTCTAAGCTTGATGAGTCTGAACCTGTACGGTTGACTAATGGCGACAACTCATTCAGGTTCGGCAACTTTTCTGATTTTAGCTTTGGCGTACGTGCTTCTGACCAATTACGGTTACCCGTAATGGTGTTAAGCTCGCCATTGTGGGCAAGATAGCGAAATGGCTGCGCGAGTGGCCAACGCGGCAGGGTGTTGGTTGAAAAGCGCTGATGGAAAACGACAATATGGGACGCCAAACGCTCATCTTGTAAGTCTAGAAAGAACGCTGGCAGATCTGAGGGCATTACCAACCCTTTATAAATGATAGTTTGGCAACTTAATGAGCACACATAAAACAGCTCGTCATCAGCCAAGCGCTGCTCTGCTTTTTTACGAGCGACAAACAACTTACGGTTAAAATCATCTGCGACCAGATCATCAGGTGCATTGACAAACACTTGCTTAAAATCAGGTAATGTCTCACGGCCAATCTCACCGACGATACTTAAGTCGAGTGGTACATCACGCCAGCCTACTACATCTAGGCCTTGCGCAGTGATCTCTTCGGAGAGTATTTGTTGACTATACTGAGCTTTATCATTATCTACGTTAACAAAGACCATACCGACAGCAAAATTGTCATTAAGTACAAGCTGCTGCTCAGTGGCAATCTGCTGAAAGAACTCCGTAGGCGTTGCTAACAATAGACCACAACCATCACCAGTTCTACCATCGGCAGCAACACCACCGCGATGGGTCATACAACTTAAGCTATGAATAGCAGTCTTTACCAGATTGTGGCTGGCTTGACCCTCAATATGAGCAATCAAACCAAAACCACAGTTATCAGAGAAGTCATCTGGCGTGGCCAAATGCGTATGGGAGGAAATCATTGACATGGCTAGTCCTTTTAAGTGAACGGGCAGCCTATGTATCCAATGCAGAACATAGGCAAAATGCCGTAGGCAGAACGGGTTAATGATAAATACTCATATTTCCGGATAAATAAATGATGCGATTAACAATAGGTTTTAGCGCGTTGAAAGTGACAAAATACTCATCACTGTCGCATTTATTTAAGACAGACCACTAAATAGACGGCTGCTAAGCATTAATAGAAGCAAGATAAGAGCGTCGATAAAAAGCTAATCGTTAAAGTATTAGCACGTTGTTCTTTGCTTGGCAGCTATTTAAAGCTTTTAGTTATAAGCATCAATATGACACATATATCGATCAACAACTGACTGAAAGCCTGATAACACGGTTTTCAATTGAGTTTGAATATCAGACACTTTACATTCAAGCGTCTTAACAACCCTAGGAAGGAAGAGGATAAGAGGATTTGTACTACCATTCTTAATAAACTTAATGCAAATGGTCAGTCAATACGCTTGAAGCGACGACGCTACCATAAAAGCTTGCAACAACAGCATGAAACAGAGGCCAACCGAAATAGCTGCTTTACAGTAACTCTACAAAGTGTCACCCATATTCATATTAGTTAATGATTATAGAAAAATCTAGTCTTTTTTATTAATTCATTTAATTATGGTATCGAGAGTTTTTTCAAACTTTTAGTATTAGAACACGTAATTAGCTATATTAAAATCTTCATAAAATACTGCTGAGTTATTTTTTCTTTTCTTTAAACTCTTATGATTTTAAAAGGGCTTATACTCATGATTGAACGATTACTGGTAACCAGTTTTCAAAAGCATAGCGGCTCTCCGATGCTACTTAGTAAACCATTTAGTAAATCGGCATGAAAAAGCCTGCAAAACTTACGTCTTGCAGGCACAGCAACTAGCGATAAAGGCAGCGCTAATCAGCTGGTAAAGTGCTAGTCAGTTTTTTCTTCGATGAGCTCTTTGATGCTATCGTCTTTGTTTTTAGCTACTCCAGCGCTATCGTTTTTTGCCGACCCAGCATTTGGGTTTTTCACGGTTTCGTTACTGGCGCTTTTATTAGCTGAGGCTGAACTTGAGCTGTTTTTCTCACTGCTGTCTGGCGCAGTTGGCGGTTTTGGCGTAGGAACCACTGGTAAGCTTTTGTCTTCCGACCCAGAACTACGCGCATTATCTTCTTTTTTAGCGGTGGTTGATGAGGCACGGCCTTCATCTTCGGTAATCACAGTACGCTCTTCGTTCACTGCCAACGTTGCAGAGGTATCCTCTGATTGACGAATGCTCTCAACAGTGCCATTGTTTGCCGTTTGATTACCATTCCCAGCTTCATTGCTTGCCAAGCCTTCATCTGCCTTGCGAGCTGGTACCTCACGTTCAGTCGGCTGCAATCTGACAGATCTTGAACGTCTCGTACTTAAGTCTTTGATGGATCCAGGACGCTCATAATTGTCGACGATACCGACATAACGGCTGATCTCTTCTGGCAGCACACGTACGTCAGCTGGTAATCCAAAATCAACCAATTTAGCTGCGCCTACTGCTTCTTGCGGACTACTCATTAGTCCATAAGTCAGCATATAACGCAGTTGATTATTATCATCACGGTAACGAAAGTATGAAAACCTCTTACGATCATCACGGCCTTCCAGATAACTGGTAATGACTTCGTTCTCTGCTACGTTCATGACTTGTACAGTCCATTTACCTTTATTGGCTAGCAAATAACGCTTGTCTTTAAACTCATCAGGATAGTTGCGCAAATCACGGATGGTATCTTCAAAGTTGATCGGTTGAACGTCATTATCAAGCTCATGTAACGCTTCAACAGACAAGGGTTGTGCCAGCTCAGTACTGAGGGCTTCTGGCGCTGCTATTGGCGCGTTTTCAATTTTGGCACCGATAGCGGGAGTCTGACTAAACATCCAAAGCAGGGCGGTCAAGACCCCTAAAAGCAAAGTCATCATCAGCCACATTAAAGCCTGCCTGCGATATGACGTATGTTTTGAACGAGTCGTTGAGCTCGATGAGACCATGGGTGTTTCCTTGGGGAAAATAGGGTGAAGCATGTTAGTAAACTATAGCGACTCAGCTATCTAACGACTCATGTTATAGTGATAAGTATAGTCTATGATAAAACATCGTTAAGTAGCTGCGTATCAAAATCATCTGTTAACACCGCTTGTCCTATTGATTTTAACAAAATTAGACGAATTTGTCCGCCTTTCACCTTTTTATCATGCCCCATAAGCTCTAAAGCCGTATCGACATTGATAGGTGGTGGGTCAATTGGTAAGTTAGCAAGTATCAATACACGCTTGATCCGCGCCACATCAGCTTCACCTAGCCAGCCCATCATTTGTGATAGCTGAGCCGCTTGCACCATACCAGCGGCAACAGCTTCGCCATGGAGCCAACTACCGTAACCTTCGTGAGTCTCAATCACATGGCCGAAAGTATGACCAAAATTGAGCAACGCTCGCATACCAGCTTCTCTTTCATCTTGCGCCACTACGGCCGCTTTATACTCACAACAACGCTTTACAGCCGCTCCAAGTACTGCCAGATCCAGTTGCATCATGGCAGGTAGATTTGTTTCAAGCCACTCTAAAAACTCAATATCCATGATCAACGCATATTTGATGACTTCAGCCAATCCTGCCGATAGTTCACGCGCAGGTAAAGTTTTGAGGGTGCTCATATCAGCCAGCACCATTTTCGGCTGCCAAAAAGCGCCAATCATGTTTTTACCTTGCGCATGATTGATACCAGTTTTGCCGCCAACACTTGAATCTACTTGCGACAATAAGGTGGTCGGGATTTGAATAAAATCCACGCCGCGCATAAAACTTGCTGCTGCAAACCCAGTCATATCACCGATGACACCGCCCCCAAGAGCAACTAAGGTTACATCACGATTAAAATGCTGAGCCATCAAGGCATCATAAATTTGATTGATGCTATCTTGGTTTTTATATTGCTCACCATCAGGAAGTACGCAGACAGCGACGGTAAATGATTCTGCTAACTGCTCTTGCAACCGCTGCAAATATAAAGGCGCAACGGTATCATTAGTCACAATCAATACTTGCTGACCATTAATATAAGGCACAATGCTTGTGGCCATATCGCACTGCTCGACAATAGCTATCGGATAATCATGGCTTTGAGTATGAACGGTCAACTTTGCGTTAAATAGTGGCGCTGCCATAAAATTTCCTATATTTGATATGTCCATTTGTGGCTCATTACCAGATGGCATAAAGCATTTTTAATCTATAAGCGGCTTTGGCGTTGAAGACGTTTGTATTTTGTCGTCTGTGTCTTGTGTTTGGATATCGGTTGTTACCTGCTCTTTTAGTGTTGTTGACTCTAAATCTGTGCTTGCAGCCACCAAAAAAGTCTTCAACTGCTGTAATAACTGATTAACCATATGACGAGGATAGGTATGACCAGTTGGCAATACAATGTGTGCCACTTGTCGATACAATGGATCGCGAGTGCTATACAAATCTTGTAGTATTTTTCTGGGATTGGGTTGTTGCAATAATGGGCGCGACTTGTCTTTAGCAGTGCGAGCCATTTGTACCTCTACGGGTGCGTTCAAATAAACCACGATACCGCGCTGATGCAGAAACTTTCGATTGTCAGCGCTCATGACAGCGCCGCCACCTGTTGCAAGGACGATATGCTGACGCTGAGTCAACTCGTCAATTGCTCGTGTCTCACGTGCTCGAAACCCCACCTCGCCTTCTTTTGCAAATATCCAAGCAATATCGGCACCTGTTTGTGACTCGATATACCAGTCACTGTCCATAAACTCTCGTCCTAGCTGCTTAGCAAGCAACCGGCCAATAGTGGTCTTACCCGCTCCCATCGGCCCAACTAAGAATACCGATGGCAATTCCTCCAACATAGCACTCACTCAGATAAATTAACTATCATACAACGTCATCGTTATTCTGGCTAGTAATGAGCTGAGTTTATTATCAGTAAAATTAGATTTTATTAAATGATAGACCATAAAAAAGCAAGCACTTGGGCTCGCTTTTTTATGGCTTGTGACCTATGAACAAAACAGATTTAATCCAAACGGCTAATACCGTCGTTAATGAGTTTTGGTGTGACAAAAATAAGCAGCTCTTCTTTTGCGTTGCTACGGACATCTTTACGGAATGCGCGACCAATATAAGGCAGATCACCTAAGAATGGCACTTTATCCACGCCATTAGAGACACGGTTTTTGAAAACACCACCAAGTACGATGGTTTGTCCATCTTCTACAATCACGTTGGTCGAGATAGAGTCTTCTGCAATAGCAACTTGATTATTGATGATAGTTGGCGTGCCATTGGTAATCATTAACTGTAGGCCAATCTTACCATCAGGTGTAATATTTGGGGTTGCCTCCAAGCTCAACGCTGCTTCTTTAAAGCTGGTAGAGGTGGCTCCACTAGCTGATGCTTCTTGATAAGGAATTTGTGTACCAGATGAAACCTTGGCGGTTTGTTTATCAGCGGTTAAGATCTTAGGAGTAGAAATAACTTCACCGCGATTGTCTGCTTGTAATGCTGACAGCTCTAGATCTAGCATGATATCTGACATAGCCAGTAGACCAAAAGCAATACTTCCCGCAGGATTCGCCACTCCCAAATCAACGTTTAGATTGTCAGGGCGACTGATATCGTAGGAAGGATAAGAGACGGTCTGTCCATTGACTGTTGTTGTCTCAACATCAAAATCTTTTAAATCCCACAAGGTTTGATTACTACCACCGACCAGTAGGTTGCGGTTATTGGCTGCGCCATTGGATAAGATACCCCAGCGTACACCGATTTCTTTACTAAAACTATCAGAGGCACTCACAATACGCGCTTCGATCATCACTTGACGTACTGGAATATCGATTTTACTAATAAGCCTATGAATATTTTCAATACTATCAGCCACATCTTTGACGATTAACATATTGGTACGTTCATCAATCGTTACCGTACCGCGATTGGACAATAGGCTATTGCTATCTTCTACGCGACTACTGTTTGAACTACCGCCAGACGGACCACTCCCCTGAGAGATAAGGTTGAACACATCTTGTGCTTTAGCATAGCTCAAACGTATATACTCAGTACGTAATGGCGCATAGGATTCGACGGCTTGCTGAGCTTCAAGCTCTTGCGCTTCTTGTGCTGCAAGCTCAATTGAAGGTGCAATCAGTATAACGTTACCATTTTCACGCTTATCTAAGTTTTTGCTTTTTAGAATAATATCTAGGGCTTGATCCCAAGGCACATTGATAAGACGGAGTGTAATATTGCCACTAACAGAGTCACTAGCAACAATGTTCATATCAGTAAACTGCGCTAAGATATCTAGTACGCTACGAATCTCAACGTCTTGAAACTCCATAGATAGTGCTTCACCACTATAGACCTTTTCTTCAAGCGTCGGTTCACGCAATAATTCAGGTTTGCTAATACTGATATTTAGCTGATTGCCTGACTGATACGCTTGATACTCATAGTCACCTGTCATGTTAATCGTAATAACACCGCTTTGACCTTGATTTTTGGTATCAACACTATCTACAAGACCACTGTTAATATTTAAACGACGTAATAAATTTCGAGGCACGGTGCTACCAGTCATACGTACTAATAGCTTGTTACCTTGGCGCTGTACATCAACTGGAATGGCCTCATTGGCGAGCACAATACTGACATTACCGCCACCATTACTCTCCGCCGTAAAATTCAAGGCACTCAGACCGTCGTAACTATATTGCTGGCTTACTTGCGAGGACGCCAGCCTAGGATCTAATAATGGGTTAACGCGAACAACCATCGTGTCAGTAGGCGCTTGTACCTTAATGGCTTCTGAGCCGGTAACGACAGGGGTAACCCCAGCACTACTGGTCTCGACGATAGGCGTCACAATCGCTGTCGTGGTCAGCGCATCGTCATTAACAATAGTAGTATTTGGTTTTGATAAAGCTCTAGAGGCTGTAGTAACAGGTACAGTCGTTACGGTTTGACTATTAGGAACTATACGATTTGGATCAGTAATAGTCAGGAGTAAATCATTGCCATCAACAGCAGTCGTATAGTCCCCACTCTGCTTTAATCCCACAATCAAACGTGTGGTACTATCGTTACTCAATGTTGTGACATCATTGACCATACCAATATTGTAATTGCTAAATCGGCTGACCAAACCATTTTGCACTTGTTCAAAATCTAGAACTAAGCGACTAGGATCATCAAGCTGATAAGCGGCAGGCAGTACTGGCGCGCCATTAAATCCTAAACGCAGCTGGGTTACCGCAGGTGCGGTCTGTACCACAGAGACATTGTCGATGCGTTCCACTGCATAAGCTGTACTACTAATAGCAATCATACTAATCGCCAACGCAGGTATTGCAAAGGCAGAAGACATACGGTTACTCATTGCCATTACCCTATTATTGCGTACTGTCATTACTTATTCCTCAAAAAATCTGCCAACTTAATTTATAGGTGAGACCAACGACTGAGGTCTTTCAATGAACCCAGCGCGGCTATCTGGCACAATTTCAATCAAATTAATCTGGGTCGGCGTGATTTCAACAATACGGCCGTCGTTTGGTCCAAGATAATCACCTACTTTAACGTTAGCGACCGAACCATCTGGACGTTGAACCAATGCATACTGTTGACCTTCAGGAGAGATCAATATGCCACGAAAAGTAAGCTGTGCAATATCGTACTGCTCAAGTGGCTGTTTGATTCGTGTAATATCAGGACGCACACCATCCGATGGTATATTTGGCCCCTGCACGTTGATGAGACTTGGCGGCAGGAACGGGCTACGCACTAAACTTGCACTATATACAAAATCTTCTACCAATTTGGCTTCTGGCGGCGGCTCGATTGGCTGCGAAGGCGAGTTGCGAATCTCACTCATTGCCTGACCTGCCATACCAATCCGATCGGTACAGCCAGTCAACGATATGGCTGCAATACTTAACATAAACAGGGCTGGGAATTTTCTAATATCCATACTAGTTGGCCTCTGCAGTATCGTCAGTAGCTGACGTGGTTACTTCATCCACCACTTCTTTTGATCGATAAGTTTTGGTTTGTAGCACTAGATTTAACTCCGGTATAGCCTCTAATGTCGGTTGCGGATTGCTAACTTCGAAATCATGCATGGTAATGATGCGTGGTAACGCTGCAAGACCACTAATAAAGCTACCAAACTGATGATATTCACCTAAAGCTGCGATGCGAATCGGCTGCTCAATGAAAAACTCGTTTTCTATTTCAGGCTCTACTGAAATATCTTGAAAGCGAATGTTGCTACCGACACCCGTCATATTGATACCCTCTACCAGCTCCGATACACGGGTATCTTTAGGTAACTGATCAAGTAAGGTATTGAATTCAGTTTCCATCTGGATTACTTGAGCTTTGTAAGCTTCTAGATGCCGTGCTCGTGACTCTTTTTGACGATAACTATCAAGTAACGTTTGTTGCTCGCTTTCGGCAGCAGTGATCTCATCAATCTTGCTACTGATAGGTAGTGCCCAAGCTAGCGCTGCAATAAACGCAACGATAAATGCAAGTACCGTCACTTTAACGGGTGTCGGCCAACTGCCATAGTTTTCTGTATCTAAAGACTCAAAGCTGCGGCGAAACTCGTTGAAATTAAACTGCTTCTTGCTACTTACTGCAGTCTTTTTAGTCTTAATTAACGTTTTTTTACGGATAAGTTTCACAACCCACCTCCAGACTCTGCGCCCTCATCATTATTGGTGCTTTCTGACTGAACTTGCGTTGTGACAACAAACTGTACATAACTGTCTTCAGGATAGATAGGACGAGACTTCTCGCCGGAGTTGATAGTTTCATTTGATGCAATGGTTGGCTGATAAGCAGTAATATTTTGCTGAATATTGCGTACGGCAGAGTTACCCATCCATTCACTACTATCTAAATTACGGATTAAGCTTGATACCACATTTGGATTGTCTGCAAGACCTGTTAAAGTTAGAAGCTCCCCTTCTCGTTTTAGATTATTGAGGTAAAGCGCAGAAGGTATGGCTTTAGCGATATCGTCCCATAAACGAACTGGTACTGGACGTCGACCTTGCAAGTCCTGAATCACTTGCATCCGTGAGATAATTTCTTCTCGGCGCTGCTCTAAGCTATCAATTTCGGTTAGCACCTTGTCCAAGCGTACATTCTCTTGCTCGATGAGAGTATTGGCATCACGCTGTTCTTCAAGCTCGTTATTAAAATAACTCCATGCTGCAAATGCAGACAATAACGCCAGCAAAGTCACTGCGACTACTAAGGTAATAAACTCTTTGTTACTACGTTCGCGTTCTTCTTGCCGCCATGGCAATAGGTTGATACGAGCCATTAGTCAAAGCTCCTTAACGCAAGGCCACAGGCAGCTAGCAAGCTTGGGGCATCAGCTTCTAATTGCTCATTGTCTATATAGGGGTCTATGGTCATGTTGATAAAAGGGTTAGCTACCGTCACCGGCACATCAAGCTTTTGCTCTACCATACTTGACAGACCTGGAATAGAGCTACTACCGCCAGCGAGCAGTACATGATCAATACTATTGTATTGGCTAGACGAAAAATAAAACTGCAAAGAGCGTGTGATTTGCTGGATAGTACTTTCGATAAAGGGCGTTAGAATTTCTGGATAATAATCATCAGGTAGGGCGCGCTCACGTTTATTGACCGTCGCTTCTTCAAATGACAAACCGTAGCGATCTTGAATCGCCTCTGTTAGTTGTGACCCGCCAAATAATTGCTCACGGCTATAAACAAATTCACCATTTTTTGCGACGTATAAGGTGGTCTGATTGTGTCCGATATCAACCAGTGCAACCAGCTCTGGCATATTAGGCAAGTTATCTGCCATCAATCCAAAAGCCCGCTCTATCGCGTGCGACTCAATATCCATAATTTTGGTTTTTAGGCCACCGAAAGTTAACGCATCAACACGCTGATCAACATTTTCTGATCTAGAGGCGGCGAGTAGTACTTGAACCAAATTGTCATCAACTAATGAGGGGCCTAGTACTTCAAAGTCTAGATTGACTTCTTCTAGTGGGTAAGGAATATACTGATCAGCGTCCAAACGTATTTGAGCTTCACGTTCGATATCGCTCAGCCCTCGATCCATATCAATAATCTTGGTAATGACTGCTGAACCTGTGACAGCTGTAGCACCATTGCCACTTGTCGTTTGGCAACGTTTTGTCAAACGAGCGATAGCGTCACCAACCGCTTCAGTATCTACAATAAGTTTATCGACGACTGTACCGGGTAGCAGCCCCTCAACTCCATATGACTTAAGGTGAAATATTCCTTGCTGACGTCGTATATCAACTAGCTTTACGGAGGTAGCACAGATATCTATCCCGACCAAATGCCGATTCTTAGAAGAAAGTAGCCTCACAGACGTTTTACCTTATATATAGTTACATTCTGATAGTTATCAGTAATAATTTACTACAATACTTTACTTAACAGACATATTCAAGCATTTAACGGTTCAGTTTGGATAAATTACACTTTTAGGATGACCTGTCTGTTTTCTTCACTGTATAATGAGATATTTGTTGCAAATTTTATTTGATAAGCCTGATTATGACCAAAAGAAACGCTACTGCTCGCCTCGTTCACTTTTTGGTGGGGATTGTTATTGCCTGTCTGGCACTTGCAATTATCCTTGCATTAACTGTGCCAATTGGCTTCTACGGTATGGCTATGTATTTGTCGCCAACCTTACCCAGTACTCAAGAAATAAAAACAGCCAGCCTTGAGATGCCCCTGCAAATATATAGTAGTGATGACAAGCTTATTGGCCAATATGGTAATCGCTTATCGCTTCCAGTTACCTTTGAAGAAATTCCTAAAAATTTGACCAATGCCTTTTTGGCTGCTGAAGACTCATCGTTCTTTCAACATAGTGGTATTAGTATTAAAGGTCTTGGTCGCGCTGTTACCGAAGCGGTCACTGACGATGAAGGTCAGACAGGTGGCTCTACTATTACTATGCAGGTCGCCAAAAATTACTTTTTAAGCCCTGAGCGTACTTTAAACAGAAAGTTAACCGAACTGTTTTTAGCGCGTAAAATGGAAGATGAGCTGAGTAAAAATGATATCCTGACGTTATATGTCAACAAAATTTATCTTGGAGAAGGTGCATACGGTATACGTGCAGCAGCCAAAAAATATTATAGTAAGTCTTTGGAGAGTCTGACCGTTGCTGAAATGGCTATGCTGGCAGGCTTACCTAAAGCGCCATCAAAGTATAATCCTGTCGCCAACCCTGATCGTGCACTCACCCGCCGTAACTGGATTATTGGTCGCATGCATGAGCTTGGTTATATCAGTGATGCTGAGCATAGCGAAGCTATAAGTGCCCCTATCGGTCTAAAACTTTATCAAGAAAAGCTTGATGTCAACATGCCTTATCTGGCAGAAATGACACGTTATGCCTTGGTCAATCGCTATGGTGAACAAGTGGTTAACGGAGGCTGGCGCGTTCGCCTTACTGTCGATAGTGAGGCACAACAAGCGGCTGAAGCAGCTATATCGAAAGGGCTAATAGCCTATGATCATCGCCATGGCTGGCGAGGTGCAGAAGCAAATGATGAGCCTTTAGAAGACTTTCGACGTTATGGCGGTATGTATCCAGCTAAAGTCACTAAAGTTAACTCACGTAGCTTTGAAGCCACAATGCCATCTGGTGAAAACGTTACGGTTAACTGGTCAGGTATGAGCTGGGCACGTAAGTATTTTTCAGCGAATCGTATTGGCTATTACCCAAGTAACGCTAAACAAATTGTGAATGAGAATGATATTATTCGCTTGGTACCGACTAATAATGGTGGTTGGAAACTGGCACAGATACCAGATGTACAAGGCAGTCTGGTTTCGCTAAATCCTGATACAGGGGCAGTCAACGCCCTAGTTGGCGGCTTTGACTTTAATCACAGTAAGTTTAATCGTGCACTGCAGGGTTGGCGTCAACCAGGTTCAACGATTAAGCCACTGGTTTATACAGCTGCCCTAGAAAAAGGCTATCGCTCAGATAGTATTGTTTCAGATCGCCCTATCCAAGTAGGTGAATGGAAACCCAAAAACTCCGATCAACGTTTTTTAGGTGACATTACCTTGCGCCGTGGTCTATACCTGTCACGCAACTTAGTCTCTATACGTTTGCTACAAGCCATTGGCATCTCAGATACACGCAATTTACTAGATCAGTTTGGGCTGGATAAAGAAAAGCTACCAACGACCTTATCGTTAGCGCTTGGTACTGGACAGGCAACGCCGTTACAAATGGCCACTGCTTATGCAAGTTTCGCCAATGGCGGGCACCGTGTTCAACCTTATTTTATTGAACAAATCTACAATTATGACAATAAATTGTTGTTTCAAGCAAATCCGCAGCAAGCGTGCGCATTGTGTTTTAATGAACAAGTCGACAGCCTTAATGCCAAACTGGTTGAAGAGTATAATCAGTCGCTTAAAGACGAAGATGACAACTCTAATGATGAGTTAGTAAATACTGATAATTTAGAAGAAGAAACTGAGCAAGCAGTCGATACTAGTAATTTAAGTATCTATGATGCCAGTCCACAAGCAGATCGTCTAAAAGCACCTGCAGTACAATACCTACATGCAAGCCAAGCACCGCGTATCTTAAAGCCAAGAGTTGCTTTTGAGATGGCTGATATTTTGCGCGATGTTGTGCAGCGCGGTACAGCGGTACGTGCAAAAGCTTTGGGTCGTAGCGATATTGGTGGTAAAACGGGCACTACCAATGAAGCCAAAGACGCTTGGTTTGCAGGGTTTCATCCAACCAGTGCCACTGTGGTCTGGATGGGCTTTGATCAACCATCGACATTAGGGCGACGTGAATATGGAGGCGTCGCAGCGCTACCAGTATGGATGGACTTTATGAAGGTACAACTAAAAGATCAACCTTACCAATGGGTTTCGATCAACAATCGTGCCAAATCCAAAAAGCAACAACAGCGTATTCTAGAGATGACTGATGATGGGATTGTCGATCCTGATGATGAAAACCAAAAGATTGACAATGTTGCGAAACCAGTGGCACCTAAACCGCAGCAGCGTAAGGCTCCTGAACCGATTGAAATAGAAGAAAGTGGAAATAACGACAGTGTTCCTCAAAATCCATTATCAGTAACGCCAGCAAAACGTATGCCCCCTATGCCAGAATAAGTTGGTTGTCGTTTTGCTGATCATGAAAATACTAAAAAGCTTGTTCAATGAATATTGAGCAAGCTTTTTAACGTTGGATATCTAAATATTAAACCCTTCTACTAAGCTTACCAATAGCCCGCTTTGCAAAAGCTCATCCCTCTACTTTTATAATCTATTTAAAACTCTACCATGCCTGCACGTAATTGCTCGATCAGTTCTAAAAACTGTTGTCGCCACTCACGTATAGTCGCTTCATCAGGTAGCCACTGATTCGATAGTGTGACTACATTCACAATGAGGTCACGCGGTTCTTGCTCCAAGTCATTTATATTGATGCCTTTGTCGATAATCCGATCTGGCAATACTGCATATAAACAACGTTGATAAGCGCGTTCTACATTTGCCAAAAACCCTTGCTGCTGCAATTGCTGCAAACGCTGCACCTCTGGTGATATTTGAGTACGTTCTTTAAGTGCTAGCTCAATACTTTCTAAAGTTGGCGCTGACATATCTAGACTATAAAATTGTGCAAGCTCTTGCATAAACGCTAAAAAAGTACCGTACAAATGAAAAATAGCGGTTTCACAATGAGCTTGATACAACTGTTTATCATTGCTATCGCCCGCTGCCTGACAGGCCAGGCGACAAAAATACAGCTTTTGATTGGTTCGATCAGCTTGGTATTTGGCAACACGCCCTTTACCTGCCATATGTTTATCCTCATAAATAATAAAATAGGAGCGACTCATAAAGTTGCTTTTAGCAGTGTACTATTTTATCGGTTGATAAAACTATTAGTTTTTTAGTTTTTACGCCCATAAAAAAGCCAGCAACATGGCTGGCTTTTTTACTCTGATTACAATGATATGTTAAGCATCTATGATTAAGATTGGCTATCTTGATTAAGCTCTTGCGCAAAAGCCTCGTCAAAACTGGCAAAGTCTTTACTATCAGTACTAGCAGACATATCAAAAGCTGCATTGATATCATTGTCTTGTAGCGTTTGCTCCGCTTTTTCTTTGCGGGTTTTGTGATACGCAAGACCTGTACCTGCAGGGATCAGTCGACCAACAACCACGTTTTCTTTTAGACCACGTAATTCATCTACCTTACCAGTAACAGCGGCAGCAGTTAGTACACGAGTGGTCTCTTGGAACGATGCCGCTGAGATGAAGCTTTCGGTTGCAAGACTTGCTTTAGTGATACCAAGCAATTGACGCTCATACTGTACTGGGAATTTATCTTCCTCAGCAAGCTTTGCATTCAATGCGATAAGATCTGCATATTCAGCTTGATCACCTTTAAAGTGGCTTGAATCACCACCATCAGTGATCTCAACCTTACGTAGCATTTGACGAATAATAACTTCGATATGCTTGTCGTTGATCTTCACACCTTGTAAGCGGTAAACATCCTGTACTTCGTTAACGATATAGTTGGCAAGGGCCGTTTGACCTTTTAAACGTAAGATATCGTGCGGGTTTTGTGGACCATCAGCAATAACCTCACCACGTGCCACCGTCTCATTTTCAAAGACGTTGATCTGACGCCATTTCGGGATTAGCTCTTCATGTACTTCGCCGTCTTCATTGGTAATAATAAAGCGATTTTTGCCTTTGGTTTCTTTACCAAAGCTAACCACACCTGTCATCTCTGCCATGATGGCGTGATCTTTTGGACGACGCGCCTCAAACAAGTCAGCCACACGTGGTAGACCACCAGTGATATCTTTTGTACCTGAAGTTGCTTGTGGTACACGGCCTAAGATAGAACCTGCGGCTACTTTCTCACCATCGCTAACACGAATAATCGTTTCAGCAGGTAAGAAGTAAACAACTTCTTTGCCTTCATCAGTATTCAAAATGATGGCAGGACGTAAATCTTTTGCCGTACTTGAACGATCACGAGTAGCTAGAATTTCAAACGAGCTCATACCAGTTGCGTCATCAACTTTTACCGTGGCAGTCATACCATCAGTAATATCGCTAAAGCGTGCTGTACCCGCAAATTCTGTAATGATTGGATGCGTATGCGGATCCCATTTAGCGATCGTCTGACCACCATCAACCTGCTCTTCGTTCTTAACCAACACACTTGAACCGTAAGGTACTTTATAACGCTCACGCTCGCGACCTAAATCATCAGTAATGGCGATCTCAGCTGAACGCGATACGATGACTAAGTGACCGTCCGTATGTTCAACCGTTTTCATGTTTTCAAAATGCGCTTGACCTGCGTTACGCACAGAGATGCTGTTATCGACAGATGCTGAGCTTGCCGCCCCGCCGACGTGGAAAGTACGCATGGTTAGCTGAGTACCAGGCTCACCGATAGACTGCGCTGCCATAACACCCACTGATTCACCGATATTAACTTTATGACCACGAGCCAAATCACGACCATAACATTGAGAGCAAACACCATGAGCGACATTACAAGTAATCACTGAGCGCACCCAAATATCATCGATTGCATTTTCATCGAGAATATTTACCCACTGCTCATCGATCAACGTACCCGCTGGAACCAATACTTTTGTTTCATCATTGTTATACGTCACATCACGTGCTGTCACACGGCCCAAGACGAGCTCACCAAGTTTTTCAATGATCTCACCACCTTGAATATGCGGTGTCATAAGTAAGCCTTGCTCAGTACCACAGTCATCAGTGGTAATAACCAAGTCTTGTGCAACATCGACCAAACGACGAGTCAGATAACCTGAGTTAGCCGTTTTCAATGCGGTATCTGCTAGACCTTTACGCGCACCGTGAGTAGAGATAAAGTACTGTAGTACCGTTAAGCCTTCACGGAAGTTGGCTTTAATTGGCGTCTCAATAATTGAGCCATCCGGTTTGGCCATCAAGCCACGCATACCAGCAAGCTGACGAATCTGAGCGGCACTACCACGAGCGCCTGAGTCCGACATGATGTAAATTGAGTTAAAGGATTTTTGCTCTTCTTCCTCACCTTGAGCATTGATGACTTTGTCAGTAGCCAAGTTGTCCATCATTGCTTTTGCAACTTTGTCATTGGTACGTGACCAAATATCGACCACTTTATTATAACGCTCACCAGCAGTTACAAAACCTTGCTCAAACTGATCTTCAATCTCGCGTACTTCTGCCTCTGCCGTCTCAATAATCTGCTTTTTGCTAGGTGGAATAACCATGTCATCCAAGCCAATTGACACACCAGATAAGGTTGCTTGAGCAAAACCTAGGTACATCAATTGGTCAGCAAACATGACACTACCTTTGGCGCCCATCTTACGATAGCAAGAGTTAATCAGACGCGAGATATTTTTCTTCGTCATCTCTTGGTTGCACTCATCAAACACCATACCTTTTGGCATAATATTCCAGATAAGCAGACGACCGGCAACTGTATCTTTTAAGGTAACTTCTTTGGTTTCGTGGCCTTCTTCGTCGACATACGTTTCAGTAACACGTACTTTTATCTTAGCATTCACATGCAAGTCATTTGAACCAATCGCACGTAAGGCTTCATTAACAGTGGCAAAGACCATGCCTTCGCCTTTAGCATTCACTGATGAACGGCTAATATAATACAAACCAAGTACTACATCTTGCGACGGTACAATAATTGGATCACCATTTGCAGGTGACAAGATATTGTTAGTCGACATCATCAAGGCACGTGATTCAAGCTGTGCCTCTAGCGTCAATGGCACGTGTACTGCCATTTGGTCACCATCAAAGTCAGCGTTAAACGCAGTACAAACGAGCGGATGTAACTGAATCGCTTTACCTTCAATAAGTACTGGCTCGAACGCTTGTAAACCCAAACGGTGTAGCGTTGGCGCACGGTTTAGTAGTACTGGATGCTCACGGATAACCATGGCCAGCATATCCCACACTTGCGGCTCTTCACGCTCGACCATCTTTTTGGCCGCTTTAATCGTGGTTGCCATACCATGTGACAATAGTTTGGAATAAGTAAACGGCTTGAACAGCTCAAGTGCCATTTTCTTTGGTAGACCACACTGATGTAGACGTAGCGTTGGACCTACTACGATGACCGAACGACCTGAGTAATCGACACGTTTACCAAGCAAGTTTTGACGGAAACGGCCTTGCTTACCTTTGATCATATCAGCCAAAGATTTTAATGGACGCTTATTACTACCAGTAATCGCACGACCGCGACGACCGTTATCAAGTAGCGCATCGACTGATTCTTGTAGCATACGTTTTTCATTACGTACGATAATATCAGGCGCGCTTAGCTCTAATAGACGCTTTAGACGGTTGTTACGGTTGATAACACGGCGATACAAATCGTTTAGATCTGAGGTCGCAAAACGCCCACCTTCTAGTGGTACTAACGGACGTAGATCCGGTGGTAGTACTGGCAAGATGGTCATTACCATCCACTCAGGCTTGTTATTAGAATCACGGAACGCTTCTAATAATTTGAGACGCTTAGACATCTTTTTAAGCTTAGTCTCAGAGCCTGTCTGCGGAATAGCTTCACGCAGCTCATCAATCTCTAAATCTAGATCGATGTCTTTTAATAGATCTTGTACGGCTTCAGCACCCATCTTGGCGACAAACTCATCACCAAACTCTTCAAGCGCTTTATAGTAGTCTTCATCATCAAGCAGCTGATATTTCTCTAAACTAGTTAGACCTGGCTCAGTGACGATATAGCTTTCAAAATACAATACGCGTTCAATATCGCGCAAAGTCATATCCAACAACAAACCAATACGGCTTGGCAACGATTTTAAAAACCAAATATGCGCAACTGGGCTAGCAAGGTCAATATGACCCATGCGATCACGACGAACTTTAGCGGTAGTGACTTCAACGCCGCACTTTTCACAGATTACGCCTTGGAACTTACGACGTTTGTATTTACCACATAAGCATTCGAAATCTTTAACTGGACCAAATATTTTGGCACAGAACAGACCGTCACGCTCAGGCTTGAAAGTACGATAGTTAATCGTTTCAGGCTTTTTAACTTCACCATGCGACCATGATTTAATAACATCAGGTGACGCTAAGGTAATTTGAATACTATCAAACTCACGATTACCGCTAGCGGTAGGGCTTTGCATAATATCGAGTAAATCTTTCAAGTTGCTTCTCCGTTATCTTTACAATCATCTGGCCGCGTTATACAACGTAAAGCGGATAAGATGAATGAAGGCAATGAATAGGGTTGAGATAAATAACTAAAAGCAGCAGCAATGTGGCGTGCTGCCTTTAGTGTGACACCTAAGTTTAGAATCAATGAATCTTTTAAACTTAGTGGGTCTCTTTTAACTCAATATTAAGACCTAGTGATTTGATTTCTTTGGTCAGTACGTTAAACGATTCAGGCATACCTGGATCCATATACTGCTCTCCATCAACGATGTTTTTATACATACGCGTACGGCCTTCAACATCATCTGATTTCACTGTTAGCATCTCTTGCAACGTATAGGTCGCACCATAGGCTTCTAGTGCCCATACTTCCATCTCACCGAAGCGCTGACCACCAAACTGAGCTTTACCACCTAGCGGCTGCTGCGTGACTAATGAGTAAGAACCCGTTGAACGCGCATGCATCTTGTCATCAACCAAGTGGTTAAGTTTAAGCATATACATATAACCGACTGTCACTTTACGATCAAACTTCTGACCTGTACGACCATCATATAATGTTTGCTGACCATCTCTTGATAAACCAGCAAGCTCAAGTAAATCTTTGACTTGATGTTCATGAGCGCCGTCAAATACTGCTGTACCCATCGGTACACCTTCACGTAAATTACCTGCTAGCGTCATGATATCTTCATCAGATAAGCTATCAAGATCAACGCTTTCGCCGCCAACTTTGTTATAGATTTGATCTAAGAAATCACGTAGATCAGCCATAGCTGCTTGTGCTTTAAGCATACCGTCGATCTTATCGCCCAAGCCCTTTGCTGCCATACCTAAGTGTGTCTCTAATACCTGACCGATGTTCATACGCGATGGTACACCTAGCGGGTTCAATACGATGTCAACAGTATTACCATGCTCGTCATAAGGCATGTCTTCAACTGGCATAATTCGTGATACCACACCTTTGTTACCATGACGGCCAGCCATCTTATCACCAGGCTGAATACGACGTTTAACCGCTAAATATACTTTAACAATTTTTTGTACGCCATGTTGTAGATCGTCACCTGCCGTTAGTTTGCGTTTTTTCTCAGCAAACTTCACGTCGATATCTTTTTGCTTATCAACCAAGTAATCAGCGATTTGCGTTAGGCGCTCAGAGATTTCCTCTTCAACTGGTTGAATATCAAGCAAGGTCTCAAGGCTCATATCTTTCATATCAGCCAATGCCATAACCGTACCCGCTTTTAAACCAGCACCGCCGCTGACTTTTTGGCCATCTAACAGATTACCAATACGTCCACGGGCTGCTTCTTCAAAGATACGTAGCTCTTCTTTTAAATCTTTACGATAGCTATCGAGCTGTGATTTTTCAATCGCTCTTGCCCGTGCGTCTTTTTCAACGCCGTCACGGGTAAAGACCTGTACATCGATAACTGTGCCTTTGCTTGATGTTGGAACACGCAGTGAAGTGTCTTTTACATCAGCAGCCTTTTCACCAAAGATAGCCCGTAGCAGTTTCTCTTCTGGCGTTAGTTGCGTCTCACCTTTTGGTGTGACTTTACCAACTAAGATATCGCCTGCATCAACTTCAGCACCGATATAAACAATACCTGCTTCATCCAGACTTGATAAAGCAGCCTCACCTACGTTTGGAATATCAGCTGTGATTTCTTCTGTTCCAAGCTTGGTATCACGCGCCACACAAGTCAACTCTTGGATATGAATCGTAGTAAAGCGATCTTCTTTAACGACTTTTTCAGATAGCAAGATTGAATCTTCAAAGTTGTAACCATTCCACGGCATAAATGCGATACGAATGTTCTGACCTAGCGCTAGCTCACCAAGATCCGTTGACGGACCATCAGCCAAGATATCACCCAAAGCAATTTCATCACCTTGGTTGACGATGATACGTTGGTTAATACAAGTGTTTTGGTTAGAGCGTGTGTATTTGATTAAGTTATAGATATCGATACCCGCTTCACCAGCAGTCATCTCGTCTTCGTTTACACGAACAACGATACGTGAGGCATCAACATCTTCAATCACACCGCCACGTTTAGCGATAACACAAACACCTGAGTCACGCGCAACGTGACGCTCCATTCCAGTACCAACCAAAGGCTTATCAGCACGTAATGTAGGAACTGCCTGACGCTGCATGTTAGAACCCATTAAGGCACGGTTTGCATCATCATGTTCAAGGAATGGAATTAGGCCTGCTGCTACTGATACAACCTGACTGGGTGACACATCCATATGCGTCACTTTTTCTGGCGGCATACGTACAAATTCGCCATAGCTACGCACACTAACCATCTCATCAGACAGTTCGCCATCTCCAGTCATTGGTGAGTCAGCTTGTGCAATCACAGTACCGACCTCTTCGATGGCTGATAGATACTCGATCATATCAGTTACTTTACCATCAACCACACGGCGATAAGGAGTCTCTAAGAAACCAAAGCTATTGGTTTTAGCAAACGTCGCTAGTGAGTTGATAAGGCCAATGTTTGGACCTTCAGGTGTCTCAATCGGACAAACACGACCATAATGCGTATCATGTACGTCACGTACTTCAAAACCTGCACGCTCACGCGTTAGACCACCTGGTCCTAATGCTGATACACGGCGTTTATGGGTCACTTCAGACAATGGATTGTTTTGATCCATAAACTGTGACAATTGGCTTGAACCAAAGAACTCTTTTACCGCAGCAGCTACTGGCTTAGAGTTGATCAAATCTTGCGGTGATAAATTATCAGATTCTGCTGATGATAGACGCTCTTTAACTGCACGCTCAACACGAACCAAACCAACACGGAATTGGTTTTCGGCCATCTCGCCTACTGAACGAATACGGCGGTTACCTAGATGGTCAATATCATCAACTTCACCGCGACCGTTACGGATTTCAATCAGCTCTTTTAATACATTAACAATATCATCATTGGTCAAAACGCTACGAGCACGTTGAGTGTCAGCATCATCAGTATCTTCAAACTCTAAACCTAGACGGCGGTTAAATTTCATACGACCGACGTTTGACAAGTCATAACGATCAGCATTGAAGAACATACTTTCAAACAGCTTTTCAGCAGTCTCAACTGTTGGCGGCTCACCTGGACGCATAACTTTATAGATCTCGATTAGTGCTTCTTCACGAGTCGAGGTACTATCAGCACGTAGCGTATCAGCGATGTAACTGCCTTGATCAATATCATTGGTAAATAGGATACTGAACTCTTTGATAGAATCACTGGCTTCATATGAGCTAAGTTTAACCAGCAATTCATGATCTATAAGTGTATTGGCGCGAGCGATAACTTCATCGTTAACGATGATGTCTTCTGCTAAAATACGCTCATATAGGTATTCATCAGGCACCGCAATCTTGGTCATACCGGCTTCTTCAAGCTGACGGATACGGCGGGCATTAATACGTTTGCCTTGCTCAACAATGACATCACCATCAGGCGAGACAATATCAAACTGTGCCATTTCACCGCGTAAACGATCAGCAACCAAATCAATCTCAAATTGCTCATCGCCTTTATAAACCGCGACTTTATCAAAGAACAAATCTAAAATCTCAGAAGTACTCAAACCCAAAGCACGTAGGATAATAGAAGCAAGTAGTTTACGACGGCGATCAATACGTGCAAAGACTAAGTCTTTGGCATCAAATTCGAAGTCAAGCCATGAACCACGGTAAGGAATGATACGAGCGTTATAAAGCACTTTACCACTTGAATGCGACTTACCTTTATCATGGTCAAAGAATACACCAGGTGAACGATGTAATTGAGAGACGATAACTCGTTCAGTACCGTTGATGATGAAAGTACCATTGTCTGTCATTAAAGGCATTTCACCCATATAGACACTTTGCTCACGAATATCTTTGATAGCCGCTTTGCTGTCTTTATCTTTGCTGTCTTTGTCTTTGATGATCAAACGAATTTTGACACGCATCGGTGCAGCAAACGTTGAACCACGTAAGATACACTCACGCTCATCAAATTCAGGCGTGCCTAAATAGTACTCAACAAATTGTAGCTCTGCGTTGCCAGAGTGACTCTCAATTGGGAAAATAGAGGAATACGCAGCTTGCAAACCAGTATTCTCACGAGCTTTTGGCTTTTTATGCTCTTGCAAAAATTGCTCGTAAGAATCTACTTGGATAGACAATAAGTATGGAATGTCCATCACAGTGGGCAATTCAGCAAAACTTTTGCGAATACGCTTTTTTTCAGTATAAGAATATGCCATCGAGAGTCCTTACAGTAGACGTGAAAACAAATGAAAAGCGTGGCCAACTTGCATAAATATTATGCAGATTTAGCGACGTAAACGATAATAAAATAAAAATTCTTACTAAAACTGTTCTATATAGATTGACGCTTCTAACAGAATAGTCATTTAACTGAGCTAAAATACAATTATCATGACGCAAAATAATGTAGTAAATTCAACACATTAACACGAATATATGAGCGCTTTTACTTAAGATTTCAATAGCAAACCTTGCAGATACTCCAGCATTTATCTTTGAATTATATTAAACATATACAATATGAAATGTATCGTCGTTAATACTTGCCGTCTACAAACCACTTGCCGGTAGTAAACCATGCTAGACTATTTAGAATTAAAATTAGGATTAATATAAATACTAGTAATAAAAGGAAAGTATGCAAGCACAAAAAAATGCCAAACGTCTAACGACATTTAGCTTACGTTAACTAACTTCAAAAACTGGCGTGTTTGCGTACATGTATATCGTGTGTCCTTTTGATAGGTATCCACCGCATTAATGCGTACGTATATTGGCAGACACAAAAGGTCAAGCTACGAATTATAATAAAAAAAAGCCGATGATGCAAGGCATCATCAGCTTTTTTTTCGTAACGCGTTGAACTTATTTTAGTTCAACAGTAGCGCCAGCTTCTTCAAGTTTCTTTTTCAACTCTTCAGCTTCAGCTTTAGATGCGCCTTCTTTGATAGGAGCTGGAGCGCTCTCAACCAAATCTTTCGCTTCTTTTAGGCCAAGACCAGTCGCTTCGCGAACGGCTTTAATTACGCCAACTTTCTTTTCGCCAAAGCTAGCAAGAACAACGTCAAATTCGTCTTTTTCTTCAGCAGCAGCGCCACCTTCAGCAGCAGCAGCAGGTGCAGCTGCAGCTACAGCAGCTGTTACGCCGAACTTTTCTTCCATGTCGCTGATTAATTCAACGATATCCATTACTGACATTTCAGCGATTGCGTTTAACACATCTTCTTTAGATAGTGCCATGTGAACTCTCCGTTATCTGATAAAAATTAATAAATTCTAATATCACTTTGATTGCTTGCCAAAATCTAAAATAGAATTGACAGTAAACTGCAATCAGCGATGTTAAAGTTACGTTAAAACAAGCAATTAAGCAGCTTCTTTTGCATCTTTGATTGCCGCTACAGTGCGAACAAACTTACTAGGAACAGCGTTCATAGTCTGGACAAGCTTGGTCACTGGTGCGTTCATAGTAGCCATCAAGATAGAGATTGCTTCGTCGCGAGTTGGTAGCTTCGATACGCGCTCTAGCTCTTCTGGACCATAAACTTCACCACCGACTGATACCAATTTGGTCTCTAAAGCTTTGTTCTCTTTACTAAAGTCAAAAACGACTCTAGCTGCAGATCCCAAGTCTTCCATAGAGAAAGCCAAAAGTAGTGGACCAGTCATACGGTCTGACATACCCTCAAACTTAGTGCCTTCAAAAGCGCGTTTTGCTAGGGTGTTTTTCACCACTTTTAAAACGACACCTTTTTCACGAGCTTGTTCGCGCAGCTGTGTAAGCTTTGCAACACCAATACCGTGATATTCGGCAGCTACTGCTGAGTAAGCATTAGCAGCAACTTCAGACACTTCAGCCACAACTTGTTGTTTTTGTTCTAGCGTTAATGCCATAAGTTGACTCCTTTAATCTTATCAATCAGCCAATAATTTGAATGTTTAAAACAACGCTTTAATCATCTAAACAACTGGCTTTAATTGACTTGATACGACACGTTATCGGGAATTTAAATACAATTAAAAACTCACCAATAACGACTGATTACGGCACCGTTATCAGAATGACATCGAGTAATAGGTCGTCCTATTGGCTCTTATCAACAACTGGGTGGGTCACCGTCTGCGTAGGACAACTAAGATTTTCATCTGTCATCGATTAACAAAAGCAGCTCATTAGTATTAATAATCAGTATTAAATACTTTTAAACTGCTCTCTACCTACGGTCTTAGACAGCGTAGCAACTGCTACGCTGACCTAATTCTTTAAAATGATTGGTACTAGTTATTCAAACTTATCAAATAAATAGTATTTATTTAGCAACACGGTAGGGAACAGGATCGATTGTAAGACCTGGACCCATGGTGCTAGATAAGGTAATTTTTTTGATAAAAGTACCTTTAGATGTAGCAGGTTTTGCACGTTTTAGATCAGATAGCAAAGCTTGAGCATTTTGAATAACTTGCTCAGCAGTAAAACCAACTTGACCGATAGTGGTATGAATAATACCCGCTTTATCAACGCGATACTGTGCTTGACCCGCTTTTGCGTTCGTCACTGCTTCAGCAACGTTTGGCGTTACTGTACCGACTTTTGGGTTAGGCATTAGACCACGAGGACCTAAAATAGTACCTAATTGACCAACAACACGCATTGCATCAGGAGCAGCAATAACAACGTCAAAGTCCATGTTACCAGCTTTGATCTGTTCAGCTAAATCTTCAAAACCAACGATATCAGCACCGGCTTCTTTAGCAGCTTCAGCAGCAGCACCTTGAGCAAATACTGCAACGCGTTTGGTTTTACCCGTACCCGCAGGTAGGTTAGTAGCTCCACGAACGACCTGATCAGATTTACGTGGATCAACACCCAAGTTTACAGCGATGTCGATAGACTCTTTGAATTTTAGCGCTGGTAAATCATTTAAGATTTGTACCGCTTCTTCAATAGTGTACTGCTTTTCGTTATCGATACGGCTGTTAATTTCTTTTTGGCGTTTGGTTAACTTAGACATTATACACCCTCCACGGTAATACCCATTGAACGAGCGGTACCAGCAACGGTACGAATAGCAGCATCAAGATCAGCAGCAGTCAAATCTGCATTTTTAGTCTTAACGATTTCTTCTAGTTGCGCACGATCAACTTTACCGACTTTAGCAGTATTAGGCGTACCTGAGCCTTTAGCGATCCCAGCAGCTTTACGCAATAAGAACGCAGCTGGTGGTGACTTCATAATGAAGGTAAAAGACTTGTCGTTGTAGACTGTAATCTCAGTTGGAATCGGCAGACCCGGCTCTTGGTTAGAGGTCGCAGCGTTGAACTCTTTACAGAACGCCATGATATTCACACCTTTTTGACCCAATGCTGGACCGATCGGTGGTGAAGGATTTGCTTTACCTGCAGGCACTTGCAGTTTGATGTAACCATCAATCTTCTTAGCCATGTTACTCTCCTAAATGGGTGATAGCGCCAAATCAATATCATATGGTAACGTTATTGATTAACAGCTCCCCTGTTGATGAATTTTTTGCGGGTTTAGTCTAGCTTTTCAACCTTACTAAACTCAAGCTCAACCTGAGTCGGTCGATTAAATACATTTACCGTTAATTGCAATTTAGATTTTTCGTAATCTACTTTTTCTACCAACCCTTTAAAGTCAGTAAATGGGCCATCAATGACCAATAATTCTTCGCCTGGCTCAAATAATGTTTTTGGACGCGGATTGGTTTCATTTTGGTTCAAACGGTTTAGAATACGATCTGCTTCTACTTGCGTAATTGGCGCAGGTGTTTCGGGAGTGCCACCGACAAAGCCCATAATGCGTGGACAGTCTTTGACAATATGCCAAGTGTTGTCGTTCATTTCCATTTGAATCAATACATATCCTGGAAAAAACTTACGCTCACTTTTGCGTTTTTTACCGTCTTTCATCTCCACCACTTCTTCGGTAGGAACCAATACATCACCGAAATTTTCTGCGAAGTCACTACGATTAATACGCTCGATTAATGAGCGTTGTACTTGTTTTTCATATCCTGAAAACGCTTGGACAATATACCAACGCATATCACGCTCCTAATCGCTATAAGTAAAAGTTTGGGTCAAAAGAGACTAATACGCTCTTATTAACCAATAAATATACCAACAAACCAATTAAAAAAGTTATCCAACAACCAAATAAAAAGACCTACAATCGCAATCACAACAATCACTTGCCATGTGTATTGAAAGGTTTCGTCTTTACCAGGCCAGGTGACACGACGTAATTCAACTGCCGCATCCTTTAATAATATTTTAAATGCACGTCCCTGATGGGTTAATATCAAACATACTAACGCAAGTACGACAAGCACGGCAATAATCCCGATACGGACCCAAACGTCATTAGCAGGCTGCCAATAACCGGGTAAGTATTGGTTGACTAAAGTCGCACCAATTAATGCTACTGCGGCAAGAAGCCACAAAATCAAATCTTTGATAGAGCCTGTCTTAGCAACTTCAACAGCTGTTGTTTTATTACCTGCTGAGACATGCTTACCTTTAGTCAGCATTCCGCTAGCCGTCGCCTTGGCATCAGATAACTTGGTCTCGAGGTTATCTTGATTGTTGCTCATAAAGAACTCGCTTCGGAGATGGTGAGGTATAACAAAGATATGATAAGAAGATGGCAGGCGATGTAGGACTCGAACCTACAACCCTCGGTTTTGGAGACCGATGCTCTACCAATTGAGCCAATCGCCTATGGGTGTTAAGGCTGATAATTATACCTATCTTTAATTAGAATGCAAGTTTTAAGTCCATATTTTATAACTTTAATTCAACAAATAAGAAATTTTTAGCAAACTAAGTGCATTCAAGGCTTAATAGAATAAATATATAACATTATAACGCATAATTACTTATAGATTGATAACTCAATTGAAAGCCAATATTTATTGATTTTAACCATTTTTTATCATTTAATGATCGTTTGATTTACTGTGATGCTACGGCCAACCTGTTGTAAGCATAGAGTCAATTTGAATAGTAAATTTTTACTATCGAAATAGACAAGTCATAAAAACATACAAATTAGTCAAAAAAAAGCCACCCTTATACAAGGATGGCTTTTTAACTAAAGGCTTCACACTCATCAGACTAAGCTGAATGCAGCAAACCTTGCAATGTCTTCTTAG
>NZ_JBPYDE010000019.1:0-33003 GCF_051847555.1 Psychrobacter sp. 1Y4
GTTTGGCATATCTATTAAGTAAGTAGAGTTCAATAATATACGTTGTGTCTTATAATTACTTTTGCAAGAGGTCTAATATCTGAAATCTTAGTCTTTACGGTTGATTTAGCTCTAGTTTTCAATAATGGAAACAAATAATCTTTACCTGAAACAGTGCTTAATTCTGTTATAGATGAACATTCAAAACTACTCAATACTTTAGCTCTAGTAGAATCATATATTTCTTGGCTACTTACACTAATAACAGAGCTTCTAATATCATCAATTCTACATTGTAATTTAGTATCATCTATAGCTCCGTGGTCGCACGAAACCAAATTACTAACTTTAAAAGCTACTGTTTTCTTTTGAGGGTTTAATATCTTTGAAATAGCATATTCAATGAATAACTTAAATAATTTATCTTTATTCTTCATTTCCCAATCTTGATAGTTAAAGTTATTTCGTAGATCTTGAATATTTCTACAAGACTCCTCCTCATCTAGAACCTCAATAAGTGATTCATGATCACATAAAATATTCTCTATACAGTAACAAGGTAACCGATAAAGTCCTTGCTTACTCTCGACTGTATCTCCAGTAAGTAAAAATAAATCTCCATCGATGATATACAGGAAGGGGCGCTTACTTGACTCATTGCTATGGTGCCTAATAACTTCTCCTCTACCACCTAATGGAAACACTTTCTTTATTCTGTATTTATCTTTAAAAATACGAGATAGCAAAATGGTAAAAAGCTTCTCATAACCAAAAGCTGTATCTTCTATATAGATATCAATATCATTTTTTTCTTGAAAAAGTGTACTTATAGCATGTTTAGCAGCTAAGCTTCTTTTTGGTATTTCAACTTGAGTCATCTTACCTACACCCCACGGCTTTATTATTGTTACCAGCAATAATTTCTGGAGAGTGTGTCGCCAAAATAAACTGTGAACTGGGGTTAGCTGAAAATATTGTCTCCGCGAGCTTTTCTTGCCATCCTAAATGTAAAGACAGTTCAGGCTCATCTATAATGAAAATGTTATTATGGTTGAAAAAAGAGTGTGCAAAAATAACGAGTAGCTGCCTCTCTCCTGATGACAGGCCCTCAATTGTACATTCGCTACCATCGGGCCTTCTTACAATTAGCTGACCTACTGTATCTATTTCCAACTTTTTGTTAGAATCTTCATAGAAGATATTTACTGTCCCAAGGAAATCATCAATTGGCTTATAGTAACCATCATTTCTTGACTTATGCTCATCTATTATATCAACTATTCTATACATTCTTTCAATTTGAGCTTTATTGAGTAACAGTTCTATATTTATATTTTCTTTAGCTGATGATATCCCATCAAATAAGTCATTTAAATTTCTAAAAAAAGTATCTACCTCATCATTTATAGATGAGTCAAAATCAATGATATTAAAAAGAACATTTTTAATTTCACTTTTTCGTTCAAGTAATTTATTTCTTTCTCTCTCATCGGGATGTTCAAAAACGAATTTCTCTTTATTAAACTTTGAGTATTTAAAAGAAGATATAAGAATCTGATTTCTAAGGGTTTGAGACTGTTCAACCTCTAAATCCCTTATACGTTTGTAAGTATTTTTTACAAGCATCTCGATTTCCATAAGACTTGCACCTATTGAACCTTTAATAAGCCGTCTAGTTCTTGTAATATCTTTCCTTTTGTTACTTAGCCAGATTTCGCGTTCTAAGAAATAATCGTTATTCGAGCTTGAAAAGTCAGTACGTCTATCTAAACCTAAGAAAACTGGTGAGTTTATTTTCGAAATAGCTTCAATAACTGGATGAAAAGCATATTTATGAGTTAAACCTTCTAAAAGCTCTTCAAACTTATCTTCTCTTCTAGAAAAAATCTCAATTTCAGCGTTAGAACTTGCTGGTAATTCAACTAGAACTTCACAACTATTTATACCCAGAAAGACCTCATCATCTTTAGTATAGGCATAAATATAGATATCCTCTCCATTGAAATTTAACGATAAAGAGCAGTATTCGAAAGAAGTAGATAATAACTCTCTAAAGCTTGGCGTTATTAGAGCGTTAATAAGTTTTAGAGCTGTAGTTTTACCTGAACCATTCCCACCAACTAAGAAATTCTTATCGTCATTGAACTCAATATTAAAATCCAAATACCCAAAAACTCCCTTAGCTTCAAATCCCTTTATGATCATTGGCAATTCCTATAATTTTATTTAAGCAGTTTTTATGAAAAATTTTACATGATAGTAGCTGACAATTGTGCTTTTCGGCTTTTATAGAAGTACATTATTTAATATTATAAAATAAGAACAACTCATGAAAACTAGTAGATAATAGCACACAAATATTCAGTATTTATTAGGGATAAGAGTTAGCTAGAGAACTAACCAGTAGACAATAAAAAACGCCATCACAACTGTGACAGCGTTTTTTGTTAATACTAATATCTACATTTTAATCACAACGCCTTTAACTGCTCCATCTGCGCAGTCATCGCCGTCAACTGCCCTTCTAGCTCAGCCAATTTCGCCTTCTCAGCATCGACCACTTCCGCAGGCGCTTTACTGACAAAACCTTCATTACCTAGCTTACGCGCGATACCATCGGCTTGTTTTTGCAGTTTTTCATGCGCTTTGTCCAGACGTGCCAGCTCAGCCGTTGGATCAATCAGACCTTTCATCGGTACGAGGACACGTAGCTGACCGACCATACTTGATGACGACAGTGGCACTTCATCGCCTTCTTTGACGATCTCTAAGCTCTCGACTTTGGCAAGCGCTTTGAACTGGTTTTTGATACGGGATAGACGCGCTTCTTCATCTTGAGAGACGTTTTGTAGTAGCACTGGCAGACGTACCGCGTTACCCAGTTTCATCTCACCACGGATATTACGGACGCTCGCGATTAGCTCCTGTAGCCATGCCATATCCGCTTCAGTCTGCTCACTAATTTGGCTGGCATCGGTCTGTGGATAGTTAGCGACCACGATGCTGTCGGTGTTTTTTCGACCCAATAGCGGTGCAATGGTCTGCCAGATTTGCTCGGTCAGATACGGCATAATTGGATGGGTGAAGCGTAGCGCGGTCTCTAGCACGTGTAGCAGCACATAGCGGATTTGCGCTTTGCGCTCGTCAGATACCGAGTCATCATTGAGGCTGGCTTTGGCAAGCTCAACATACCAATCACAGTACTCATTCCAGATGAACTCATAGATATCTTGGCTGACCATATCGAGACGATACTGAGCGAAATGCTGATGAATGTCTTTAATACTAGAGTTCAGACGACTCATGATCCATTTTTCTGGTAGCTCCCAGACATCAGGGTTTGCCGCTTGGTCGATAGGCTTGGCATTGCTGTCGCCATCGACACAGTTCATCAGTACAAAACGGCTGGCGTTCCAGATCTTATTACAGAAGTTACGATAGCCCTCGACCCGCTTTAGATCAAAGTTAATGTCGCGACCCGTACTGGCTAATGAGGTAAAGGTAAAGCGCAATGCATCCGTACCATAAGCTGGGATGCCTTCTGGGAACTCTTTACGCGTTTGCTTTTCAATTTTGGCCGCGTCTTTTGGATTCATCATATTGCTGGTGCGTTTTTCGACCAACGCTTCTAGCTCAATACCGTCGATGAGATCAATCGGATCTAAGACGTTACCTTTTGATTTTGACATCTTTTGACCATTGCCATCACGGACTAGACCATGCACATAGACAGTCTTAAACGGTACTTGCGGCGTGCCATCTTCGTTTTTCACGAAATGCAGGGTCATCATGATCATGCGGGCCACCCAAAAGAAGATAATATCAAAACCTGTCACGAGCACGCTGGTCGGGTGGAAAGTCTCTAACACACGCGGATCAGCAGTAGGGTCTGCCCAATCCAGCGTACTAAAGGTCCATAGACCCGAGCTGAACCAGGTATCAAGCACATCATCATCTTGGCGCAGTTTTACATCGTCGCTTAGGTTGTACTTGCTACGCACTTCGGCTTCGTCACGGGCGACATAGGTCTCACCTGTTGCATCGTCATACCATGCAGGGATACGATGACCCCACCAGAGCTGACGGCTGATGCACCAGTCTTGTAGATCCGTCATCCACGCCATATACATGTTTTTATACTGTGCAGGGACAAACTCAATGCTGCCATCTTCTACCGCATCAATCGCAGGGCCAGCCAGCTTTTTAACCGCGACGTACCACTGATCGGTCAACCACGGCTCAACAATGGTACCGCCACGCTCAGCGCGCGGTGCTTTTAGCGCATAGTCTTCTACCTCTTCTAGCCAGCCTTGCTCGCCTGCTTGCTCAACGAGGAATTTACGCGCGGCAAAACGCTCAAGTCCTGCATAACCCTGTGGCGTGGTCTCTAATGTTGGCTCACGCGTCTGCAAATCAGGATAGACTTCCATTGCTGGCAAAATATTGGCGCGCTCATCAAGGATATTAATCAGCGGCAAGCTATGACGGCGGCCTAGCTCATAATCGTTAAAGTCATGTGCTGGGGTAATTTTGACGCAACCTGTTCCAAAATCACTCTCAACATAGTCATCAGCGACGATGGGCACGACGCGCCCCGTGATTGGCAAGGTAATGGTTTTTCCGACTAAGTGCGCATAACGCTCGTCACTTGGGTTAACGGCAACTGCAGTATCCCCAAGTAAGGTTTCAGGACGCGTGGTCGCTACCACCAAATAGTTTTTGCCATCTTGCGTGGTCAGCTCTGTATCCGTGAAATGATAGCGAAAATGCCACAAGCTGCCTTTTTCATCATGGTTTTCGACTTCTAGATCAGATAGTGCGGTTTGGAACTTAGGGTCCCAGTTGACCAGACGCTTACCACGATAAATCAAACCATCGTCAAATAGGCGTACGAACACTTCTTTTACCGCATTGGACAAACCATCGTCCATGGTAAAGCGCTCACGTGACCAATCAACCGAGCTGCCCAAACGGCGGATTTGGTTGGTGATATTGCCGCCAGACTCTTCTTTCCATTCCCACACTTTATCGACGAAGTCTTCACGCGTCATATCACGGCGTTTGAGTCCTTGCGCCTCCAAACGACGTTCAACGACCATCTGGGTGGCGATACCCGCATGATCCGTACCTGGTTGCCACAGCGTATTGTCACCATCCATGCGGTGGAAACGTGTGAGCGCATCCATAATCGCGTTATTAAACCCATGACCCATATGCAGCGATCCTGTGACGTTTGGCGGTGGCAGCGCGATAGAGAACGACTCGTCTTTATCAAACGTCGGCTGAAAATAACCGCTGTCCTCCCAGCCTTGATACATACCCGCTTCTACTTCGCTTGGGTTATAGGCGTTTTCTAGTTGGCTTAAAGCGGCTTGAATAGATTGGGTCAGGTTGGTATTAGTATTGGTGTGATTCTCAGGATTGCTCATAATAGGATTGTCTTTTATTAAAAATGGATGTGGCCAGAAAATATGTCGAAAAATAGGCGAAATAAGTAATAGAGTAATTTTAACGCAGATGGCAAGATTTTGTTAGATGATGAGCAAATTTATCAGGTTTGAGTGAGCGTATTAAACAATCAACAACAGCAATCAGCGCAATGCTAAATATGATAGGCTATAGTCATACCATAGAATATAACGCATCTTACATGTCAGACGTTGCCTTCTACTAGTCCATGCAGCGAAATCATTATCCCATAATCAGCGAGCTTACTGTGCCCCAAGATACCGAGCGTAAAGACGATTCTCAGACTGACCTATCAAACGATACGCATTTAGCCGATAACAATGCTGATGATACCAATGATACAGATGAGCAAAATAACAGCGATATTGAAGACAGTCAGCATCAAAAAGACGAGCAACAAGACAGCGAAACAAAAGCCACTGAAAACCTTAAGGATGAAGACTTCCCTGAACAGATCAGTGATGAAGACAAAGAAACCATCAAAAAAGTCGCCAGCGATGACAATTTAAGTCAAGCAAAGAGCTACGCCAGTATTTTGGTTGAGCAGGTCATCCATGCCAAAGAAACGTTTGATCGCTCTTTAGGTTCTTTATTTACCAGTGCTTTTACTGCTGGGCTTGAGATTGGCATTAGCTTTTTTATAATTTTAGCAGCTTTTTCACTGTTTAGCGGAGTGATGCCCAATCAATATGCAATGGTGCTATCTTCATTGCTATATCCGATAGGTTTTATCATCGTCGTGATCGGCCAGTCGTTGTTGTTCACTGAGCAGACCTCACTGCTTAGCTTACCTGTGTTAAATAAGATAGAGCCGTTACACAAGCTGCTGCGTCTGTGGGGTATTGTTATCACTGGCAATATCGTTGGCGGCTGTATATTTGCCGCCTTAATGATAGGGCTAGGTTTGAATATGCATCTGTTTAGTGTCAGTGATATCGATGCTTATGCAGCGCATGTATTAGGGTTTAAATGGTGGGTTATCTTCGGTAGCGCCGTATTGGCAGGCTGGATGATGGGCGTTGCAGCATGGCTTGTCACCTCAGCACGCGATACGATCAGTCGCATTGTACTGGTCACTCTCATCACTGGTAGTATCGGCTTTTTGGGCCTGCATCATAGTATCGTTGGTAATATTGAAGTGTTTGCCGCTCTTATGTACGGCACAACTGTAAGTATCTTAGGTTACTTGTTGTTTTTGGCTGTGGTACTGGCAGGAAATACCGTTGGGGGTGTGGTGTTTGTGGCGGTACTAAAAAATCGTACTTTCTTATTTGAAGTTGAAAGAGTAAAACAAGAGGCAAGGAATGATAGAAAAAACAGGTTAGCTCGAATGGGGATACGCCGTCGTTAACGTGTTTTGGCATCGTCAGTGCTAACGACCGCGGTGCCATAGGCAATGGCTTCAACCATACTACCCAGCTGGTTAATATTACTGACCTCCAAGCGCAAGCCATAGATGTGATTGTAGCCCTTGGCTTGTGCTTGCGTACGCATACGTACTAAAGCCTCACGGCGAGAGCGGTCTAATAATGTCTCGTAAGTGGTGAGATTTTTACCAAACAAACTTAAAACCCGCGCGATGACCATTTTAAAATAATCTTGGGCGATAACGACACTACCGAGCACCAGCTCCCCTTCACTATTGGCTGTCAGATTGGGGCGATAAAAACGCTCACTAGAGACAATGATATGAGCCAGCTCTTTTTCTGCTATTGTCAGCTGCGCTAAATGCTGACGTTCATGACGCATGCCAAAAAACCACCCGACCACAAATAACAAAACAAATGGCCCATAGTTAATGAGTATTTGAGTCATAGAATCATTCATGGCACGTCTCTTATCTTAAAAGCAAAGGCGAAGTTGCAAGAGTTTTGCAGTTGGTTCACTATCATTAACCAAAAGGATTAAAACGTGGTAACTCATCAGTTGGGGTTTGCGCGGTGCTTGATGATTCGCTGGAATGATAATCGTTAGAAGGATAATGCGGTGGTTGAGACGACATATTCGGTTGCATACGTATCGCTTTAACAGCCGTACCATAGACAAACAACTCTGAGGCTCCTTGTGCAATACTCGATGTCGAAAAACGTAAACCGACGATCGCATCTGCGCCTAATGCTTCTGCCTTGACCACCATACGATCAATCGCTTCTTGACGTGACTCTTCTAGCAGCTCAGTATAAGCTGTCAGCTCGCCGCCAACGATATTTTTAAATCCAGCAAACAAGTCTTTGCCGACATGTTTTGAGCGTACCGTACTACCATAAACGACATCTAAGCGTTCAGTGATTTGATAGTTGGGTAAGTGCTCAAGATTGGAGAGTTGCATAGCCATGGTATTACCTTAGCAGTGACTTATAAAATTAATCATTAGTATGGAACAATAAAAACAACTCGGTTAAGTTACCTTCAATACTGTTTACCATCTGTACCATTTTGTCTTGGTCAGCGCGCATGTCGGCAAGCTCGGGATCTTCATCATCGATACCGCTTAGCACGATCATAGGTAGGGTTAGTACAGCAACATCCTCAGCTGTATCTTCATCTTCAAACCAATTACTGGCTTCATCACCATACATAGCATCTACAAACCCAATTGACCATGCCACGATATCTGACTCATCTGAAAAGTCGACGGCGACTTCTTCATTGCCCGCATCTTCACCAAAAGGCAGCTCGATAGGTGTCTCGTTTTTTAGCTCAGCCATGATAGAGTCGCGCCAGCGACGTATACCATCGACTACGTTGTCTGGCACTTCACTGGCGTGTCCTTCAAACAACGCATCTATCCAGTTTGGTAGCGGACGCCCTATCACGGTAGCAGTCAAAAAACCATGGGTGGCGACACTGTCGAGCACAAACTGGCTTTCTTGATTGTCTAAGAAGTCTAACAGCTCATCAAAGCTTAATTGATTACTCATGGAATACTTATCCTTGAATCGGTAATTGAGGTGACAACGCACATAAAAAATTGGATTATCTCTAATGAGGGATAATCGACCTGACAATTGATCAGCACACTATTTGCAAAAGACTATGCTACTAAAGACCATATTGGCTTTTATGAATAACAGTCATAACAGTCATAACAGTCATAACAGTCAGTAAAATAGGTTCAGCTTAGCACGGTTAGCTGTCGATAGATTGTTACGCTTACTATGTAACCTCGTTAATGATTTTTGCTTTCTGCTTATTGATCGATCTATAGTCAAAGGTCTAAAAATGCTTAAAGGTCATCATCATCCCAATCATCATCAAAGTCATCGTCGTCATCATCACCTAGATCATCTAGCTCATCTTTTAGTGCTTTGGCCAGACGCTTTTCTTCTAATAAGTTATCAATCAAACGACGTTTTTCAAGGCTACTTAGACGGGTGCGAACACTGGTCTCTGCTTCTTCGACCATTTTTGCATCATCGTCATCGGCAAATTCGCCATCAAAATCATCATCGATATCAGTATCACTCATGACAAACTCCTATTATTTGGGCAATAAATTCAAAACACATCGATATACTTATGCCTTATAAAGTTTCGCTCGCCTCTTGTCAATCCTTTTTACGCCTATTGCTGATTATAAAGGAACATCTTTGGTTACGAGTTGGTTTAATTTATCTTTTATTGATAGACAGTAGTCTATTAAAAATTAATTGGTAACGCTTTGCTCTTCTTCTTCGACACCTGACATTAACACTGCATTACGGACAGTCGCTAACCGTTGTATCATGGCGTCATTACCACCATCAAAGACCGCACATTCACGCTCATATACCGTTGTTGGACGCTTTAAGCTTTGTACCTGAACATGACTACCGATTTGTTTGAGTCCAGCATTGGGTAATAGAATCAGCATTTGTTCCTTTCTACCAACGCTATTGAGTAGTTGTCTCATTGCTTGTGCTTGGTCTTCGTCACTGACACCCACTTTAGCTGGCAACGCAAATCTTGACAGCTCAATATGCTTTTCATGAATGATTTTATTGAGCATTAAATACAACTTCCCTAGCATAACGCCAGCTAGAGCAGCTTTTGCATGACTGTTATCAGCTTTAAGTATTGCACATGCCCCACTTTCATCAAAATGTGGCTCATTCACCGCACTGACGCCAAGCAGTAGTGGCTGCCTGAGTAGCTCTGTCATTGCTTGATTTAATAATTGAGTGCATAACGCCAAATAAGGCATTCTCATTTCAGGAGCAAGGCGCTCTAGCATGTTGTATTCATCGTGAAACATAATTTGCACACTGACTGTATCAAAAGTGCGTGTCGCAGACAGCTTTGATGAGCTGCTGGTAAATTTATGAGTGTGACTACTGTCGACACCTGCGCTAGTCTGCATATCGTCTGTATGCTGAACTGTGCTGTCAGCGTTGTTTGACTGTCTGCCTTGCGCGGCGTCAGTTGATGCGTTAGAGCTTGTTTGCTGATCAGCAGTATTGGCTTGCTGCGACTTTAGATACGCGTTGAGCTCATTATGGATACCAGCAGTGTTCACTTTGCCAGTTTTAGCCGTCTCATAATCGCTTGTATCGGCAGTATGATGAACATCATCGCCCATGGCATCTCTTTTTTCAGCATAATTTTCATTAGGCGCACGCCCATAGCTCAATTGACCAGATTGAATATATTGTTCGCGGTGCAAATCTTGAATATCTCGGCTCAATGCATTGATTTGCTCTTTGGTTGGACGAGCCACATAACCATACAGCAGCCACAAGAAAAGATGCAATACCAGCGAGCCGATGACAAATGGCCATTGCATCGCGATAATCTCACCCTTACTGATGTCTTTTAGGGTCAACGCGACACTACCAATAACGGCATCACCTTTGGTTGCCATCTGGCTAATGGTATCGCCTTGCTGCATCGGAGCATTGCCGACTGGTACTAAAATCTCATCATTGCTATCTTTGATGACGATGCGCGCCACGTCCTGCTCGCTAGTATAGCGATTGGCGATGACACTTAAGCTTACGCGGTCTTCGTTTTCTAAAGACAAACGCGCCTCATCGATCAGCTGGGCGACCATTTGCTCACCCTTTTGCTCACGACTGGTCGTCAGCTGCTGATCGGTGCTGATGACCAGCAGTAAAGTCTGCAAACAAAAACTGACTAGAATGATAATGGCAAACAACCCTTGCCGCGGCGCTAAATACGTCATGATATGTTAAACTTTTTTGAATGGGAGAAGTTAAAAAAACGAGACTGTTGCTCATTTTTTGGAAAAGTATGCTACTAATCATTTTAACTCAAACGAGTCTTATTTAACCGCACTACCGACTATCATACAAGCAGTCGACCAACTGGTATTGTCTATAATATCACCATAATGGTCATCATAGGTTTATCTATCAGTATACATTTAATCATTTACGATATTCGGTCAATATACTCAAGATAATAGCATTATTATTCAACTGTTATACTTTGTGCGTCATGTATAGGCGATACACGGTAAAACTGTTATTATTCCTAATCTTAACTGCGCACACAAGGGACAATTGAGACATGCCAAAAAATACGCCTTACTCGTTACCAAAAGACAGCAAAGCATGGCAACAAGCTGTAGATTCTGTCGCGTCACTATTGCCTGACGATACCAATCTGCTAGACTTCGATACGCTCCAATCTCTCCCTGTATTTGCATTGATTGTCGTATTACCAGCGCATATGCACGCGCTTGATATTCATCAATATGTACAGTCTTGGGTCGATGAGCAGCCAAGCTGGCATTTGGTAACAGTGGCAGAAGATACGGAGGCAAGCTTTGTAGATATTACCATTTCTAAAGCTGTGACTGACACCAATTCTGTCTCCGGCATCGACGATGATACCAAACAGCCGTTTGTCCCCGCTCAAGTATTTCGTTATTTATTGGTTCCTGTCAATGATACGCTCATGCATCCTGGCAAGAAAACAGCCGCCGCTCACATCATTGATGATCAGCTGACGACTCGTCTGCGTCACGACTTAGCAGAGAACTATCTAGCAAAAGAGGATAGTGGTGTCCAAAATCTGGGCATTGACAGCATGAATGTAGTCGACTGCCACATCTTATCTATTGGTCATATGCTGCGCACGCATAAGCTTGTCTGCTTCGATATGGACTCAACCTTGATCGAACAAGAAGTCATCGTTGAGCTGGCAAAGACTGCTGGTGTTGGTGAGCAAGTAGAAACCATCACAGAAGCCGCTATGCGTGGTGAAATTGATTTTGATGAATCCTTTGTGCAGCGCGTCTCATTACTAGAAGGCATCTCTACTACAGTATTGGATGATATTTGCGCGCGTCTGACCTTATCGACAGGTGCTCGTACCACTATCAGTGCTTTTAAAGCACTGGGCTACCACACGGTACTGCTCTCTGGTGGTTTTACTTATTTTGCCCGTTATGTCGCTGAACAATTGGGGATTGACGAAGTCCATGCCAACAACTTAGATATCGAAGAGGACGAAGTGACTGGTCATGTGCAGATGCCTATCGTCAATGGTGCCAAAAAAGCGTCTATTGTTGCGCATATTGCTGAGCGTATGGGCATAGAGATGTCACAAGTGGTCTGCGTTGGTGATGGCGCAAACGACTTACCCATGATGGCCAATGCCGATTTGGGTGTTGCTTATCATGCAAAATCTATTGTCCAAGCCCGTGCTGATGCAGCGGTAAACGTCACAGGTCTTGAAGGCGTACTCTATGCACTTGGGTATCCTGCACTCCTCTCAAACTAGTAGCCGATTAACACTTATTTTTATTTTTAGAAAGGAATGTCCATGACGGCATCACAAACTCCGCGGCCAGACACGCCGTCATCAAACGCGAAGACTGATGCAGCGCCATTATCAGATCTGTCAGCTACCCCATCTGCCAACCTATCCGGTGCAGACAATCCAAAGCAGTTGGTGGCGGTCTACATTAAAGGTATGGCAATGGGCGCAGCTGATATCGTACCTGGTGTTTCGGGCGGTACTATCGCCTTGATTGCAGGTATCTATGAGCGCCTAATTAATGCATTGGGTAGTATTGGCCCAAGCCTTTGGCAAGTATTTCGTCAGCATGGCGGTATCAAAGGTTTACTTGCCGTCTGGCGACAAGTCGATGCGACATTTTTGCTATTTTTGCTATTAGGTATTGCCACAAGCTTTGCCACTTTAGCAGGTCTAATCAAGCATTTACTGGACAATCAGCCTTTGCTTATCTGGTCGTTCTTCTTTGGTTTAGTGATTGCGACTGTCGTTATTTTATTGAGTGAAATAAAACGGTGGAATGCGGCACGGGCGGGGTTATTTGTCATTGGTATTGTGACAGCGGTTGTGATCAGCAACTTACCCCTGCTCGCTACGGCGCCAAGCTTACCGTATCTATTCCTTGCAGGTGCAATTGCCATTTGTGCGATGATACTTCCTGGTATTTCAGGGTCATTTATCTTGTTGCTGATGGGCGCTTACGATACGGTATTGGAAGCCGTCCATACGTTTAATCTGACGGTTATTCTTACCTTAATGGCAGGAATGGCAACTGGGCTACTCATCTTCACGCGTGTGCTTAAATGGTTATTGTCGCGATATTATCAAGGAACATTAGCACTGCTTACTGGCTTTATTGCCGGCTCACTGGTCAAGGTATGGCCATGGAAAGTAGATGCTTTAGGTACTTTAAATAATGAGGCGATCAATAACGTTGCCCCGTGGCAATATCCTGCGGGCGCACACTGGCTGACGACATTAGGACTAATGTTACTTGGGGCAATATTGGTATCAGCACTGTCGTGGTGGGGCAATCGTACCAAGCGCGTACAACCGATCAAGCAATAATCCCAACCATTTAATATGGCTTGATTTTTTATAATACTTTATTGTAAGCGCCTAATCATAAGGCGCTTACTTTTTATATTAAACCTTCTTAGTCTATAAAACAGCCACCATAAATCAGACGACAACCGTTGTCGTAAAGTCGCCTCTACCCCATTCAGCTTTTTACGGTAAACCAGCATAATAGTCTTATTGAAATTCACCTTATGAATAGCGAGATGAATGATGTTTTTGACTATATTTTCAGTTGCTGGTATAGATACGTTAGACGGTAGTGCGCTACTTGGCTATGGTCTATTGGCAAGCTTTATTATAGCGATTGCTTTAACTTCGCAGCGTTGGCTACTATGGTATGTGCTCGGTGGTATGATATATTGGCTAAGTGTTGAGATGTTACATAGCGCGTTGATGAGTGGTTCTGGCTTATCTGATTGGCATAGTTATGTTGCAGCATTTGGTATCAGTTGGCTGCCACTAGCTGGTTGGGTGTTATATCGCGCGCTACGTTACGATGATGTGAGCCGTACCGTGCAGCAAGAGCGTAAACGAGCTGCCGCACGCTACGTTGAGCATACGCCGATCTATGATGATCACTATCAGCCGCGTTTTTAGTAATGCCTTTTGAGATATATGACTTATTTTAATAATTGCGCCCAATATAGGCGCATTTTTTATCGCGACTGTTTTTTAGTATAAGTATCTTTATCTGTCAATATGGTATGTACCAACTTGTTCATTAATAAAGTTACTTTTGATTCAAGGTATTGTTACACGATATCTAATGCCTTCTACGCAACTACTAAAGTATTAAGGGTAGAAGATAGTTTATACTCTACCTACAAATTGTAGTACAAACCAATATAAAGCTACTTTATAAAGTTACTTTTATTGTAATCCTACATTTTTTACACTTATTGTTATACTTATTTTAGGAGACTGACTATGTTTACTATTCCTGTATTAGATATCAAATCTGACCCTTTAGACATGATGTTGGCTGTGGTTGGCTATCGCTTGTCTATGCTTGCTGACAGTGATGATGAAGATATCAAAAAGCTTTTGGCTGACCGTAAAGTTACCATCGAAATCGCTAGTGTTGAAGCAAACGTTGCGCGTCATTTTGACTTTGATAATGGGACGTTTAGTCAGCGTAGTGGTCATGCCGATGAGCCAGATTTAACGATTAACTTTAAAGACTCAATGACCGGGGTTAAGCTGTTATCTAAAGGCAATCTGCCCGCCTTTATGACAGCAGTTCAAGAAGGTAACTTAAGTATAGAGGGTGATTACAGCTTAATGATGTGGTTCAATAAGCTTGCTAAACACATCGTACCTACTATTCCAGAAGACTATAAACCTTACATTCAAAGAGCAAAACCTTATGCTTATAAAGCGCAGCAATTTGCCAATCATTGGATTGGTGTGGCTAAGCACAAAGTCGGTAAATAATACATGGTACCGTTAAAAAGACAGTCTGTATTTACAAGGTTACGGGCATTAGCCTGTCTTTAAACGCTATCTGTTAATGTTGTTAATAGCGTTCTGATTTTATGAAAAGGTTGCGGTATACTACGGTTATCGCAACCTTTTTTATTGTCTTATTATCAGATGACTATTCTAGCTTATCTGATTTTGTCTCATCTTATCTTGAAAGGACTTAACCCATGGCAGGACTGCTTTCTATCCAAGAACCTAACCATCAAGCCAACAATAATACTAATATTGACTCGCATTCCACATCCAGCTTACGGTCGGCGGGCAGCGCAACCACAGTAACAAATACCTCGGCAGTCAAATACAGTCGTGAGCACATTGCGCAGCTGTTTGATCTACCCCTGATGGATCTATTATTACAAGCACAAACCATCCACCGTCAAAACTTCGAGGCTAATGAAGTGCAAATTAGCACCTTATTATCCATTAAGACAGGCAACTGTCCTGAAGATTGTGGCTATTGTTCGCAGTCAGGTCACCATCGGGATAAAACCAAACTTCAAGCAGAAAAACGCTTAGAAGTTGATAAGGTGATTGCAGCGGCCAAACGCGCTAAAGCCAGTGGCTCATCGCGGTTTTGTATGGGTGCTGCATGGAAGCATCCGAGTGCCAAAGACATGCCTTATGTGGTCGAGCTGGTCAAAGAAGTCAAAAGCTTGGGCCTTGAGACTTGTATGACGCTTGGTATGCTAAACCCTGATCAAGCCGCTCGATTGGCTGATGCAGGATTGGATTATTATAATCACAATCTAGACACCTCGCGCCGTTACTACGAAGAAGTAGTCAGTACGCGTAGCTATGATGAGCGGCTCGATACACTAACGCACGTACGCGACTCGGGTATCAATGTCTGTAGCGGCAATATTGTGGGTATGGGTGAGAGCCGTGATGATCGCATAGATTGGGTACATGAGTTACTTAAAATGCCCAAAGCACCCGAATCTATTCCTGTTAACTTGCTCGTCCCGATCGCAGGCACTCCAATCGGTGATAAAGTACTGGCAGAGGGTGAGCTATCGGTGCTGGAATGGATTCGCACGATTGCGGTAACACGTATCTGCTGTCCGAGCAGCTATGTACGTCTATCTGCTGGACGCGAAAGCTTATCCGACGCTGAGCAGGCTTTGGCCTTTATGGCAGGTGCCAATTCATTCTTTTATGGTGATAAGCTATTAACGACAGGCAATGCTAGCCAGTCTAATGATAACAGGCTTATGCGAGAGCTTGGCTTGACTGCACAAATTGCAGCACCAAGAGCACCTAAGCAAGTGCCTGTTATGGATGCGATGAGTGGACATCAATCGCAAGTGGTGCTGGCAGAATAGAGCTTGTCTTTACGATGTGCTGCTACCATTACCCATTAATCTGCGTTAAGCTTGCCCGCGTCTATATATGACGTATAAAAGTATTGACGAGAGAACAAGAGAAAAACTATGCCAGATTATTTTAATTGGATTAAAGCGGCACATATTATTGCAATGGTCTGCTGGTTTGCAGCGATTTTTTATCTGCCAAGGCTTTTTGTCTATCATGCTATGAGTGATGATCTGATCAGTCAAGAGCGTTTTATTGTGATGGAGCGTAAGCTATATCGCGGTATCATGACCCCATCAATGATAGCGACGTGGATTTTGGGTCTATGGATGGTAGCGCTTGGCTGGGAAGTATATAAAACTCAAGGCTGGCTACATGTGAAGATTTTTTTGGTGATTTTATTGTCAGCCTACCACGGCGCATGTGGTTTTTATCGAAAAAAACTGATTGATAATCCGCATTATAAAACCCATAAATTTTGGCGCTGGTTTAATGAAATACCAGTTTTTGCCTTGGTCATTATCGTCATCTTAGTGGTCGTCAAACCGTTCTAGGCTTATTTATAAATTTTAGTCAAATGAACAGCGCTTTTTACTAAACGCTAAAAAACGTCCGTAACCTCTATCAGTCACGGGCGTTTTTTAGTATTTGAAAGATATTGCATGTACTACTTAGATAGTTGGGCTACTTAGATAGTTGGACGCATGATTTGATATACATTACTCAAATCATAAACACGGTAGCGCGCAGGTTCGCGGCGATTTTCCCCAGCATAACTGAGTATCAGCGCTTGCTTGGCTGCTTCATCAACCCAGCCGACAAACAGCCCGCTATGTTCAACCCCGTTGTAGCCATGGTTGATATAATAAAGCCAATCACCAATCTCAATCTCATTACTATTGGCATAAGGGCCTTGTCTATAAGCGCCTTTATGGACAGTGTCACGGGTGACCCCTGCTCGCTTAAATACCTCATTTAGATAATCCCAGCAGCCGCCTTGAATGATAGCACGCTCGTTCAGTGCCATCTTACGTGCCGTACTAATCACCTCTCGTGCAGCCGTACTGCTCTGATTTTCAGCACTGCTCAGCAGTGGCAGATACTCACTATCGACGTTATCGTAATTACCTGATAAAAATGCAGGCAAGACAGCCGGCGCTTGCCGCTGAATTTTTGGATAGCGATAAAATGACTTTGATCTGGACGTAATTTGCGGCGGCTGATTGTAGGTATGCGTATTGGGTGTCGGCTGAGCGTTAAAGCGACTCGTGTTGTTAACGGTTGAATAGTTGGTACGGGTACGCTGGATGGTCGAGCGTGTATTTATTTTAGCACGCGGTACTGCCAGATTAGGTTGAGCTGTCTTTTGTGCGATAAGATCGCTCATACTATCGGCATGCACGTAACTTACACTACTCAACAGTAACAACAATGCGCTAATAGAGGTTCTTTTTATGAAAAAAGGCCCTACAGGAAACTTTTTAACAGTGCTGGCTTGAGTAGACGACACTTGATACCACGATGCTTTATACAATGACATTTTATCTTTATATGAATTTGTTTTATCTGAGGTAATAACCGACGATAGCGGCATGACCAGCTCCTTTTAAGACAGCAATAGTGTTGATGAATATTCAACACGCCTTAGTTTTTAGTTATAAACCATTTAGGTAAGAGGCTGCAAGCTTTATTCAACACTTTTAAATGATAAAAGGTACAAAAAGCAAGATAAAAGGTAGGTTGGCATTGGTCTGTAAAAAAACAATAAAGAAAAAGCCACCTATTTACAGATGGCTTTTTTGTTTAAAAATCGCTGACTAAAAATCGATTGATAAGAGACTCAATCCCCGTTCATTTTAATATTGACATGACGCTTATTGAGGGCTTGTCCTTCTAATATCGCTTTGGTTGCTTGCGCTTCTTGGACAGTATCGAAGCCACTGATATGGTATTTACGTACGTTATCTGTATCGACAATTTGGAGCTGCTCGCCAAACAAGGTAACTTTATCACCGTCGCTGAGCGTAATATGATCACGTCGACCATTACTGTCGTGTACCAGCTCGCCTACACGTACCCACAAGACACCGCTACTGATATCGCCGCTCATAGATTTTTTACGCTGTTGGCGCTGTCGATTAAAGATAAAACTGCCTATAATCAAAAAAGCCAGTGCGCCAATTGCTAGGCGCTCTGGCAGTAGACTCATCGCTAAGGCCACTGCCACAGCACCAACCAGCAATGCTGAGCCGAACCAAAACAGCCCGTTGTCCTTTGATGGGGGCTGATTCTGTAAGGTAATTTTGGCACCATCATCGGTTAGCTTTAACATGCATCATTACCTATCGATTGCTACCCATTGACGAATAAACACATCAGTTATTTATATATTGAGTTGAACAGCTGCTTATAATTTATATTAGATAGTTCTTATAAAAAATCTACCAGCTAAGGGCGGTTTGTTGCATTTTGATAAGCTCAGCGATTCCTTTTTCAGCAAGGATTAACATATCATCAGCTTGGGCACGGGTAAACGGCTTTTCTTCAGCAGTACCTTGCAGCTCAATAAACTCACCCTTTTGCGTCATAACGACGTTTAGATCCGTATCACAGCTGGCATCTTCTTCATAATTTAAGTCTAGATAAGCTTTACCATCTTTCATACCGACAGAGATTGCAGCGACCAGACCAATCAGGGGATCAGCTTTTAGTTTTTTGGTTTTTTGAATGCTTTCAAGCGCATCAATCAAAGCAATAGCAGCACCAGTCACACTAGCGGTACGTGTGCCACCATCTGCCTGCAATACATCACAATCGAGATAAATGGTGTTTTCGCCAAGTTTATTAAGATCAATCATGGCACGGAGGCTACGACCGATGAGACGCTGAATCTCTTGAGTACGACCAGACTGCTTACCGCGGGCGGCTTCACGCTGATTGCGAGTGTTGGTTGCGCGCGGTAACATGCCGTATTCAGCGGTAATCCAACCTTTGCCTTTGCCTTTTAGCCAGCGTGGAACCCCTGATTCGACGCTTGCCGTACACAACACTTTGGTATCGCCAAAACTAACCAACACTGACCCTTCAGCATGTTTGGTATAGTGGCGCTCAAAGCTGATCGAGCGAAGTTGGTCAAGCTCACGGTTATCAATACGCATAAAATTCCCTAAGACGATGTTATAAAAGCAGTGGTATAAAATAAGAATAGCGGTCTGCCAATGGCTTTTTGAACCGTTAGTTATACTAAAAAAGCCATTAAAAAGTGTTTAAGTATCAGACATGACAAACACTAGCAGACCCAAAACCTGAGATATCCTAACGTGACAGCCACGCAATAGCAATATAAGTACTTGTTATTACGTGGTGATTTTGACAAAAAACACAATGAGAGTAAAGCAAGCATTTTCTACAACGCTCACCGGCGCTCTATTCTAGTCCTTCCATTTTACGTAACTCTTTACGCAAAATTTTACCAACGTTTGATTTTGGCAGCTCATCGACGAACTGGATATGACGCGGACGCTTGTAGCCAGTTAACTGCTTTTTACCAAAATCGAGCAGCTCTTTTTCAGTGACATCGCCTTTTTTGACCACAAACAATTTGGGGTCTTCACCGCGCTCATCACTCGGTATGCCAATGGCGCCGCACTCTACGATGCCTGAATGCTCACTCATGGCCTCTTCAATCTCATTTGGATAGACATTGAAGCCTGAGACGATGATCATGTCTTTTTTGCGATCGACAATCTTGATAAAGCCTTTTTCGTCCATGATACCGATATCACCTGTTTTTAGGTAACCGGTTTTTGTGAAGGTGTTGGCTGTCTCATCAGGACGATTTTGGTAGCCGATCATCACCTGTGGCCCCTTGACACAAATCTCACCGCGCTCACCAATAGCGACTTCGTTTTCTTCTTCATCAATTAGTACAATATCAGTACTAGACGCTGGAATACCAATCTTGCCTGTAAACTCTGCAATGGTCATCGGATTAAAAGCGACCACGGGTGAGGTTTCCGATAGACCATAACCTTCTACAATAGGCAGGCCTGTGATTTTATGCCACTCTTTTGCCACGCTTGGCAATACTGACATACCGCCGCCAATAGCTGCTTTAAGATTGGAAAAATCCAATTTGGCAAAGCTGTCTTTATGCACCAAGCCATTAAACAAGGTATTTACGGCAGGAATAAATGATGGTTTATATTTATCCATCTCTTTGATCAGACCATCTAAATCGCGCGGATTCGGTATTAATAGACCTGTAAAACCTTGATACATACCATACATGCCGCAGACCATAAACGAGAACACATGATACAATGGTAAAGCGGTCAAGATCACATCGTCGCTATTGATGTCATCTTCAAAAGCACTATTGATAAGCACGCTGATCTGTAGCATGTTGGCAACTAAGTTACCATGTGACAGCATAGCACCCTTCGCCACACCTGTCGTACCGCCAGTATATTGTAACAACGCCACATCATCCAATGATAAGTCGGGACGCTTATATTTGCTGGCAGATACCGCTCCTAGCGCTTGTTTAAAGCTTGTGCTATTAGGCAAATTATACGCTGGAATCATCTTTTTGATATGGCGTGCAACTAGATTGACCACCCTCCCTTTGACTGAGCCCAGCATGTCACCAATCTTACAGACAATCACATGCTCTACTTGGCCTTTATCTTCAGCATCTTGGTATGTTTTTGCAAAATTCTCAACGATAAATATTGCTTTTGCCCCGCTGTCATGTAGCTGATGTGATAGCTCACGGCTAGTATATAGCGGATTGACATTGACCAATACCATACCTGCGCGGATGATACCAAGCATAACAATCGGATACTGCAAAATATTGGGCATCATTATCCCAACTTTGTCACCTTTAACTAAACCTAGCGATTGTAAGTAGCTGGCGATTTGACGGCTATAAAGGTCCAATTGTTTGAAAGTAATGGATGCGCCCATACAGAGGTAAGCAGTTTTTTGTCCATAACGACGAAAGTTACGTTCAAACACTTCAAGCAAAGAGGTCTCATCATCAGGCATATCGATAGTTGCATCGATACCATAACGCTCATAAGCATCAAGCCATGGTCTATCACTTGGAATGGTTGGCATAGTAGGAAACGCTGTCATATCCGACATCATTTGTTCGTTTTTATGCGCATGGTCATTACCATCAGTGACAGACGCTTGGTCTGGCGCGTTTTTATTAGTACCGCTGTTGTTGGCATGGTCAGTCATAACTTTTCCTAAGTACTACAATTAAAAACGTAGAATAATATAATAATGATAAAAGTATTGGGTTTATAAATCATTATTTGTGAACACAAAGTCACTAAAAACCAGACAATAATAACCAATGTCCACCTGATTGTATGCGTCCGTACTATAACAGTTTTGCAAAAAACTCTCTATAAGTGTGTATAGAAGGCGCTTAAATCCCTTTATTAGAATATTTCTCGTGATAGTGGCTTATAAATAACAGCGACTCATACTGCGCTTATTATTGTGCATACTGCAACTAGTTCTCAATAAAAATGGTGAGACCGTCTTTATACAGTCTCACCATTATCCATACAAATAGTATTGTTTAAACATCCGCTATCTATGACAGCCAAATCCTCCAACCGCATTCAAATATCGCATATTAAGATGCCTGATTTGCTTCTTCAAGCTTACGCAAGTCTTTATGCAAAATTTTACCAACGTTCGATTTTGGTAGCTCATCAATAAATTCAACATGACGTGGGCGTTTATAGCCAGTCAAATGCTCTTTAGCGTAGGCAAGAACATCTTCTTTAGTAAGACTATCATCTTGGCGTACGACGAATATTTTTGGAACCTCGCCACTCTTCTCATCCTCAACACCAATGACACCGCACTCTAAAATCTTTGGATGACCAGCCATCACTTCTTCGACTTCATTCGGATAAACATTAAAGCCTGAAACCAAAATCATGTTCTTTTTACGATCAACGATGGTGACATAGCCTTCTTCATCCATAATCCCAATATCGCCAGTACGAAAAAAACCATCATCGGTCATCACTTCACGAGTCGCCTCATCGCGATTCCAGTAGCCTTTCATAACCTGCGGGCCACGAACGCTAATCTCGCCGCGCTCACCCAGCTCAAGCTCATTACCCGCTTCATCTAAGATTGCAACATCAGTACCTGGCATCGGTACGCCAATGTTACCTGTGAACGTAGCACTATTATGTGGATTGGCCGTTGCAACTGGTGACGTCTCAGACAACCCGTAACCTTGAACGATAATATTGCCCGTTACCTGACGCCATTTTTCTGCCGTTGAGCTAAGGACTGCCATACCGCCGCCCATCGACGTGCGTAGCTTACTATGATCCATCGACTTAAATTCATCGTTGTTAGCCAGTGCGTTAAATAGTGTATTTACTGCTGGAAAAAATGCTGGTGGATTGTTTTTATAAGCTTTTAATAAACTATCAAGGTCACGTGGATTGGGTACCAATAAGCCGATACAACCGCGATAAATCCCAAACATACCGCAGACGGTAAAAGAGAAAATATGATATAGCGGTAAAGCGGTCATGATGACAGGCTGCTCGTTACTACTCTCAAACTCATCAAAAGCACTACCCAAAAAGGTATCGGACTGAATAAGGTTGGCCACTAAGTTTTTGTGCGTTAGCATGGCACCTTTAGCCACGCCAGTTGTACCGCCGGTATACTGCAATACAGCCACGTCGCTAAGACTAATATTGTTTGGTCGCTGATACTTACCTGCCGAGCTTTGCTTAAGCATGTCTTTAAACTCGACACTGTTGGCAATTTGGTATGGCGGTACCATTTTTTTGACGTGACGCACAACTGTATTGACCATAAGGCCTTTTAATGTGCCCATCAGATCGCCCATACCAGTGATGACCACATGATCCACCACGTTGCGACCAATATCTTGATAAGTTTTGGCAAAATTTTCGACTAAGATAAGTGCTTTAGACTCAGAGTCAGTCAGCTGGTGCTCAAGCTCTTTTGTGGTATATAGTGGATTGACATTGACTAAGGTCAGACCTGCTCGCAGTACACCAATGACGGTAACGGGCAGCTGCAAAATATTGGGCATCATGACGGCAACTTTATCGCCTTTGACCAGCCCAAGTGATTGTAAATAAGCGGCAACTTGACGGCTATATAAGTCTACTTCTTTAAAAGTGATTGAAGAGCCCATGCAGACGAATGCCGTCTTATCACCGTGCTTAAGAAAGCTTTGCTCAAAGATATCAATCAGTGAGGTGTCATCGCTTGGCATGTCAATATCGTACGTTAGCCCAAGCGCTTCATAAGTTTTGAGCCAGACTTTGTCGTTACGACGGGTTAAATTGACTTGATCATCCATAATCTTGTTTCTCCTAATGAATTGACGCATTCAGTGGTAAATACCCCTTTGTTCTTTAACATACACACTTTATACACACTACTCAATACAAAATATTGGCACCAGAGTTCGCAAAGTTACTTGACGTTTATTATTCTCTATTAAATCAATAGTATTCATGATAAATTTGAGCGTTTTTTACATCGATTTTTAGCATAAAATAGCGAGTTACTCTCCTATAATGTTACTCGAATATTACTACATGACGACGTATGCATCGTAAGCTCGTATATAGTGGGCACTACTATATCAGCCTATATCAGCACGTCATGACCTGTCGTCTATTCTAGATTATCCCTTTTTAATTGATGTAATATCCTTTAGGATAACGCTACCTTATTCTTATATTAATTTTGCGCCAATGCAGTGCGGCACATAATATGTGCTATACAAACCATACTAATTAAAAACACAGAAGCGAAACCTACTTTATGTCCGATGTTATTGATAATACGATTGCTCCCATTCTCCCAAGTGAGCCAATGGATACCCGTTCAGTGGCGGAATTCACTGAACAAGCTTACCTAAACTATGCCATGTACGTCATCATGGATCGTGCACTGCCAAATATTGCCGATGGCCTCAAACCTGTCCAGCGCCGCATCGTCTATGCTATGAGTGAGCTTGGCCTAAAGTCCTCTGCCAAAGCCAAAAAATCTGCACGTACCGTCGGTGATGTGCTGGGTAAATATCATCCACATGGCGATAGCGCCTGTTATGAGGCCATGGTACTGATGGCGCAGCCGTTTAGTTATCGCTATCCGCTCATCACGGGTCAAGGCAACTGGGGTAGCCCTGATGATCCCAAATCCTTTGCAGCCATGCGTTATACCGAAGCCAAAATGTCTGCTTATGCTAATACCCTGCTGACAGAGCTCGGTCAAGGGACGGTCGATTGGCAAGACAATTTCGATGGCACCATGCAAGAACCCGTTACTCTGCCCGCTCGCCTGCCTAATATTTTATTAAACGGTACGACTGGTATCGCCGTCGGTATGGCAACAGACATCCCGCCGCACAACCTTAATGAAGTGGTACGTGCAGCCATTCGTTTGCTGAAAAACCCAGATCTGTCTGTTAAACAATTAACCCAATCGATACCAGCACCTGATTTGCCAACGCCTGCTGAAATCATCACCAGTAAAAAAGACTTACAGGCGATGTATGAAAGCGGTCGTGGCAGCTATAAAATGCGCGCAACCTATCATATCGATAGCAAAGAGAAAAATCTTGTCATTATCGATGCACTGCCCTACCAAGTCTCAGGCAACAAAATCCAAGAGCAAATCGCTAAGCTGATGATGGACAAAAAACTGCCTTGGATTACCGATATTCGTGATGAATCAGACCATGAAAACGCTTGCCGTATCGTCCTAGAGCTAAAATCTACCCGCGTCGATGTCGAGCGCGTCATGAGTCATTTGTTTGCCAGTACTGATCTAGAAAGCAATTACCGCGTCAATATGAACATGATCGGCCTAAATGGTAAACCGCAGGTGAAAAACCTCAAAGAGATTTTAGACGAATGGCTAGTCTGTCGTCGCTCAGTGATCACCCGCCGCTTACAATATCGTCTCGATAAAATAGATAAACGCTTGCATATCCTTGCAGGGTTGCTAATCGCTTATCTGAACATTGATGAAGTGATTCGTATTATTCGTGAAGAAGACGATCCAAAGTCAGCATTAATGCAAGGCTATGATCTGACTGACATACAAGCCAATGCTATCTTGGATATACGTCTGCGTCAGCTGGCAAGGCTAGAAGAGATTGAGCTGCGCCGCGAGCAAGACGAGCTAGCAGCTGAGCGCGCCACTATTCAAGAGTACTTGGATAACCCAGACAGCTTGACCAACCTGATGATTGAAGAGCTTACCGCCGACATGAAAGAACACGGCAACGATCGTATGTCGCCATTAGCAGAACGCGAAGAGGCACAAGCGTTAAAAGAGTCAGATCTGGTGCCAAGTGAGCCTATTACTGCCATACTATCAAAAGCTGGCTGGATTCGCGCTGCCAAAGGTCATGACGTCGATGCGACTGGTATGAGTTATCGCTCAGGTGACAGCTATCAAGCGTATGCACGTGGCAAGTCTAACGAAAAGATCTACGTGCTTGATAGCACCGGTCGCAGCTATAGTATTGATGCGCACAACCTTGCTTCTGCTCGTGGTCAAGGGGATCCGCTGACCAGTGTGCTAAAACCTCCAGCAGGTGCTAGCTTTGAGCAGCTATTAACGGGCGCTAATGACCAGCGCATCGTCCTTGCCAGCTCGCAAGGTTATGGGTTTGTCAATACGCTTGGCAATCTTGATAGCAATCAAAAAGCTGGTAAGAAAATTATCACTCTATCAGCGAATAGTAAGCTGTTACCTGTTGTACGGATTGATACTAATGTACAAGCCAATGATAGCGCAGCGCCAACCAATACTCCTGATCACATTGCTGTGGTGACCAATGCCGGTTATCTATTGATATTTGCTCTTGATGATTTGCCTGAACAGGCTCGTGGTAAAGGTAATAAGCTGATTAAATTAAAAGACGGTGAAGAAGTGCTTGCCATCACGCCACTCAGTCAGCAAGACAGCCTAATCATTACCGCTGGTAAACGTCATGTGACGCTAAAACCCAATGATTTAGCCAATTATACAGGCAGTCGTGGTAATCGTGGTGGACAGTTGCCAAGAGGCTTTCAGAATGTGACGAGTGTTGCGGTTGGGTGATAATAGCTATACTTCATGCTTTAATCTCTAACATTTGCAGCTCACAATACTTTTGACAAAAAGCCGTCTACACATAAGGTATAGACGGCTTTTTTATGCAAGCTAAAACAGATGATCGGTATAGTGAAAAGACACTACTGGTCTAAAACTTGCTGGATTTGCTATCTTCAAAAACTGCTGTCAAAAAGCTTTCAATCTGAGTACTTGTCATTAGATAGGGATTATAATCAGAACCTGCTGAGAAGCTTTTTAAGGCATACTCTTCATCTTCAGCGCTTGATTTTAGATGTTTAATTAAAAACCCACTCCATTGACGCGCTTCTATTTCATCTATATTAACGATATTAGGAAAAATGGTTGAATGCTCGTCAAGTATTTTTCCTAAGGCCGTATTGATAGCAGGCCTTGTTCCTTGAAAACTTTGAACGAAATAACCTTCACTAATGACTAAAGCTGAAACTATATTGTTATCTTCAAAATATCTTCGCCAATACTCAAGTGCACGAGTCAGCTCGACTCCCGAATCTAGGTCGATATTCTTGGCAATATATGTCATGTTGATCAGAATATGCTCACCATTTCTTTTTTTGCTTTCTGAAGTAGGGCTTGTCGTTGTATGCATAAGAAACCTTATTTATAAAATGCTTATATAAACTAAAGATACACCTTTATTATAAAATATAATCAATAAAGCTTTTGGATTTCGACCGATTTTTTATCTATCATGATTTCTTAGAGTTGTATCTATCGTATATACCATCTCATTTTCTTTCTGATATATAGTCGGTGCAAAATGCTGGACTAAAAGCACAGCCTACGCGAATAGCATACCTTGAATATGCATGTATAACCCCTATAAATAATAAAATAATCAACATGTTACATAACTTGGTCAGAACCTATGTACTGCCGTACTACTTACCATGTAGAATAAAACACATAATGAAAAACACCCTCATAAAAGCAGTATCAAGCGATATATGGTCGCCATTCATAGTAGTGTTTAAAATATAAAGGATAATCATGTTTATTGTAGATAAAGCTGTGAATGCTGATAGGCATAACACTATCCCCATCCCAAAAATGATCTTTTTTGATATCGATGATACGCTAAGCCGTAACGGTGAGATTGCCCCGCATAACAAAGCCACGCTTGAAGCGCTCGCCAAATCAAACTTAGATATTAAACTGGTCATCTCAACGGGACGTTCAAAAGCAATCTTGCCCCTTGATATCTTAGCCTTACTCGAGGCGGATGTTTTGGATGCGGTTATCTGTATGAATGGACAATATAGCTTCAATAATCAATACATAATCAGCGATTATCCATTATCAAGCGAACAAGCTACAACCATTGCAGAGCTATGCCAACAAAGCAATTTGGTTTATAAGTTTGATGCCGAATCGCAGATTGTGTGGTCGGATGAGCACGAGTGGCAAGACAGATATCACGACAAAATCAAAAGCTGTAGCATTATTGACCCTGAATATTGCAAATATAACACTGTCTATCAGTGCTCGGTATTTTTCGACAATCAAGACGACAAAATGCAAAACGTCAACTTTGCTGAGCAGAATTTAAAGCTAGTACACTGGCATGAGATTGTCGGTGATATCTTACCTATTGACGCCTCAAAAGCACGTGGAATTTTAGACGTCTGCCAGTATTTTGGTATTGATGCGGCCGACTGTATAGCATTTGGTGATGGGTTAAATGATTTAGAAATGTTTGATTTGGTTGGCTTTGCGGTAGCAATGGGTGATGGTAAAGACGAGTTAAAGGCGCGCGCTGATTTCATCACTGGCACTATCGAAGAGCAAGGTATTCAGACGGTATTGAACCCTATTCTACAGGCTCAAACAGGTAAAGCAGTATAATAGTGTTTAAGATGATATTCTGTAAAAAAAGCCAAATGACATAAGCTAGACGATAGAGAAAAAATACAAAAACCAAGGATAACCATGTTTACTGAATACAAAGCGAGCGGCGCACGGCCCGATACTGAAGTACCCACCCCCAAAATTATTTTTTTTGATATCGATGATACGCTCAGTCGCAAAGGCATTATTGCCGAACATAACAAAGCAACCCTTGAAGCACTTGCAAAGACTGATATCAAATTGGTCATCTCGACAGGACGTTCTAAAGCGATCTTACCTCCTGATATCTTAGCCTTACTTGATGCCGACGTGTTGGACGCTATTATCTGTATGAATGGACAATACAGCTTTAACAAAGACGGTATCATCAGTCATTATCCGTTATCAGATGCGCAGACTGACAAGATTGTATTACTGTGCCAAAAAAGTGAAATTATTCATAAATTTGACTCAGCGACTCACATTGCATGGTCACATGAAAATGAGCGTTTGCGTGAATACAATGCTATAACGCCCAACTCTATCCTTGATCCGGAGTATTATAAGTCAAACACGGTCTATCAATGTTCGGTATTTTTTAACAATCAACAAGACCAAATGCAAGAGATCGACTTTGCTCAGGATGAATTAAAATTGGTACATTGGCATCATATTGGCGCAGACATACTACCAGTCAATGCATCCAAGGCAAGGGGCATCACAGATCTGTGCCAGCATTTTGCTATTGACGCGCGCGATTGTATGGCATTCGGTGATGGATTTAATGATTTAGAGATGTTTGACTTGGTCGGCTATGCGGTAGCAATGGGCGATGCGCAGCCTGCTCTGATTGAGCGTGCAGATTTCGTCACTGGTACGATTGAAGAGCACGGAATACAAGCGGTGATTAAACAGCTTAAGATAGCATCGTAAATAGAACGGAATCAGACCAAACCGTTGAGATAGCTTTTTTAATGGCTAAACAAAAGCCCTTATCAGACACTGATAAGGGCTTTTTAATTTCAAAACAACATTAAGTTTTAATGATTATTTAGCAGCTATATAGCCTTTAAATCTATTCATTGAGCAGGATAAAATGTCTCTGCACCCGGCCCTACAGGCAGACCCAGTACAAATACCCAAACAGAGAACAAGATTGTCCAACCAATCAAAAAGGCCATCGAGTATGGCAACATCATTGCCATCAAAGTCCCGACCCCAGTGTCTCTTTTATAGCGCATAGCCACGGCCAAAATAAGACCGAAATAGCTCATCATAGGCGTGATAATGTTGGTGGTCGAATCACCGATACGATAGGCTGCCTGAATCATCTCTGGCGCATAACCTGTGAGCATCAACATGGGCACAAAGATAGGTGCGGTCACCGCCCACTGTGCTGATGCCGAGCCGAGCATGAGGTTGACCAAACCACAGATTAGGATAAAACCAACCAGCAGCAAAGGTCCAGTTAGGCCAATATCGCTCAAAAAAGTCGCGCCAGATACCGCCATTACTGAGCCCAAGTTTGACCATTTGAAGAACGCGGTAAACTGTGCTGCAAAAAATACCAAAACGATATAAATACTCAATGAGCTCATGGCGTTACTCATGGCATCGACGACGTCTTGATTGCTTTTGATGCTGCCAGTGATCTTCCCGTAAATATAACCTGGTATCGCAAAGAACACAAAAATAAAGACCACAATACCTTTTAAGAATGGCGATCCTGATACCAGACCAGTTTCCGCATTTCGCAAGATGCCATCGGCAGGCACTACTGTCCACGCCAGCAATAAGCAAAATACGAGCATGCTGATACCGGCCCACAGTAGACCCTTTTTCTCAAGCGCCGATACTTTTTCGATTTGCGTCTCAAGTACCGAGGCATCATCAGCATCTTTGGGGTTATACTCCCCTAAGCTTGGCTCAACGATTTTTTCAGTGACAAAGTAACCCAGACCACTGATTAAAAAGGTACTGGCGATCATAAAGTACCAGTTGGCCTCTGCACCAACGATATAAGCCGGATCGATGATACGCGCCGCTTCTTGGGTAATCCCTGATAATAAAGGATCTACTGTGCCTAGTAACAAGTTGGCACTATAACCGCCCGATACCCCAGCAAACGCTGCTGCTAGACCTGCCAAAGGGTGTCTACCTAGCGAGTGGAAAATCACTGCCGCCAGTGGTATTAATACCACATAACCCAGCTCAGCTGCCGTGTTTGACATGATGCCAGCAAACACGATAGTAAAGGTGACCATCTTTTTAGGGGCATTCATGACTAGACCGCGTAGCGCAGCTGAGATCATGCCAGAGTGTTCAGCAATACCAACACCGAGCAAGGCGACCAGTACCGTACCAAGCGGCACAAAGCCAGTAAAGTTGGTCACAAGATTTTCAACAATGCGAGCCAAGCCCTCACCGTTCAATAAGTTGACGACTTCAATCATGCCATCAGCGCTACGTCCGCTGGTACCCTCTGGTCTTGGGTCAATCACTGACACGCCAAAGTATGACATGACCGCTGAGAGCACCAACAACAGCACCGACATCCAAACGAATAAAATAACAGGGTGCGGTAATAAATTACCGAGCCACTCGACGCCCCTCAAAAACTTTTGCATACGAGAGTTTTGTTCTGCTGCATCAAAATCATTGGGTGGCGGACTGCCATTTGGCGAATTACTTCCTTGCATAGCGCATTGCTCCATTCAAAAGTTAGATACTGTTGAGATAGTTTAAAGTGTATGAAAACATCGATAAAAGGTTGCGATTGAAACATAATTGAGAAACAGAAACAAACAGTTTTGGCCTATAAAACAAATTTTTTGCAATATTTGGTAATACCAAAATTACAGCTAATCAAAACTTGTTATTAAAAATAAAAAAAGCGATAGATTAGAATATCTCTAACCTATCGCCAATCAATAATATGTAAGGGTTAATTAAGTACCGTCATTTCACAATAATAGAGATACATTGAAGACAATACTACGCCAGCACCTAACGTTTACGGGTTATCAAACTATATATCCAACCACCAATTTTATAAAACCCTGCCACTATTAATATAAGCACCAGCGCTGCCAGTACATAGGCCAACCAATTAGGTACGCTACTTAACCAACCAATGGTAAAGGCCAAGCCCATATAAGTTTCAACTGGCCAGTCCACAATAGAGGTCGGCGAGCCTGCATTAAACATCGCCATAAAGCCTACTAGACCAATCAATGCAGCAATAATCCCAGCACGCTTACGGTTATTCATGTCATTTCTCTTTCAAATTCAATCAAGTTACTTATTAAGTGGTTCATCTGCTCATTTTTAAAGCTTTATATATAGTCGATACCAGATAAAATCGATACGTTGTAACGTGATGCGCAACTGGTATAAAGCCGCAAATCACAGCCTAAAAGTTTCGGAGCATTATTAAGGCATTGTCAAACCACCATCGACAGCAATGGACTGTCCGGTAATAGCTAAGCTCAAATCAGATGACATAAGCAACACTGAATTGGCAAAATCAGCCACTGAAGTCGCTTGACGTAATGGCGTCGTGGTGGCGATATAGTCAAACACCTCTTCGGTCGTTAAACTACTGGCATCAGTGGTTTTGAGTAGTCCGCCTGCCAGCAAGTTGACCCGAATACCATACTGTCCAAGCTCACTTGCAAGGTTGCGCGTTAAGCCTATCAGTGCCGATTTAGCCGTGGTGTAATCATAGTAAGTAACCACTGGATTGTAGACAAGGTTGGTTGAGATATTGATAATCTTACCCATCTGCTGAGTTTTCATCTGTGGCAATACTGCTTGCGTCGTATTAACCGCGCCTTGCACGATACCATCCATTTGCTGCGAAAAATGTGTCCATTTAACCGTTTCAATACTGGTATAGTCAGCACTTGGATCAAACTGGTAGCTTGGCAAGGCGTTATTAACCAACACATCAATACGTCCATAACGCTTAATGACTTCGGCTGCCATGGCCTGCATTTGAGCCAAATCCGTGACATCGCCTTGATACGCAAATGCTTGTCCACCTGCCTTTTCGATATCGGCTACTACCTGTTCAGCAGCGTCTTTACTATCGAGATAGTTTACGCAAACCACTGCGCCAGCTGCTGCCATTTGTTGCGCAATCTGAGCGCCAAGGCCACGGCTTGCCCCCGTGACAATAGCGACTTTATCAGTGAGCAGATGAGGAATAGCGGTTTGAGCCTGAGTCATTATCTTATCCTTTATTGTTTTATAGTCCTTGATAGCTATCAATCGTCGAACCGTCATTTATGGTTGAATAAAGGCTAACAATCATAGCATAATTCACAAGCCATTTTTATAGCGCTACTTTCACTCAACTCGCTATGCTGCGATGAGTCATTAACAAAAGTCACTAATTTTATAGTCCCTCTTTAAATACCCCCAAATCATGACCATAAAGATATAAATATGCTTGTTTATACTGATTTATATTACCTTTTAGGAGAAATATTTTGACCCGATTATCATCTGAATCAGCAGCGAAAAATGTGATACGACCTGCCACAAAAGTGATGCCAAAAGTGTTATTAACGGCTGCGATCGGTTTCGCTCTTGCCAGCTGTAGCAACTCTGACAATGCAGTAGATGGTAGCGCTGCGGCGAGTAACGAGACGCTGAACCTGTATAACTGGTCAGAGTATATGCCACAAGAGATTCTTGATGGTTTTGAGGAAGAGACAGGTATTTCTGTTAATTACACCACCTTTGACTCCAATGAGGCAATGTATGCCAAGCTCAAACTGCTTGACGACTCTAGTCAGTACGACCTAGCAGTACCTTCTACTTATTATGTCGAAAAAATGGCCAATGAACCTCTTTTACAAGAGATTGATCAGTCAAAACTTAGTAACTTTAGTAACCTAGATACCTCATTTACCAACACTAAGGTCG
>NZ_JBPYDE010000020.1:0-32484 GCF_051847555.1 Psychrobacter sp. 1Y4
GTCGTTTTCCATCCCGATAGATGCGGCGATAGATATTTATGAGCAGCTCAAATCTAACGGTGAAGTGGCGCGTGCTTATCTGGGCATCTATCCGCAGGATATCGACCGTAACTTGGCCGAGGTCTATCAGTTGGCACGGCCACAAGGTGCGCTGTTGACCCGCGTATCGCCAGATTCACCTGCGCAGAAGGCGGGGCTTAAAACAGGTGATATTATTTTGCAGTATAATGATAGCAAAATCATGCGAGCATCAGACCTATTAAACCTCATTAATCGCGCGCGTCCCAATGACGCTTTTCGCGCACAAGTACAACGTAACGGTAAGCAGTTGACGCTATCCGGTAAGCTTAGTCAGGCTCCAAGTGATGTCCAAGCTCAGGGCCGTGATCAGCAAAATAACGAAGTGCGCGTAGGCCTGCGTCTGCGTAACCTCACGCCAGATGAGCAAGCGGAGCTTGCAACCGATGATAAGACTGGCGTACTCGTTACCGCTGTTGACCCGACAGGACTGGCTGCGCGTTCAGGTATCATGGCAGGGGATATCATCACCAATTTGAATCAAAAGCCTATAGCCACTGCAAGCGATTTCTCTGATGCCATCTCGTCGCTACCGACTAAAGGGGTGGTGACCATTGAAGTGATGCGTCAGGGAATACCAGCGATTATTGGACTGCGTATCGAGTAGGGCCAGTGATAATAACTGGTCATAAAGGGTCGCTAAAGAGACTTGTTTATCATCGACGTCGCCCTTTATAATGGCTGGTTTTTTGATTTTAGTCAGAATCAGTATTTCTTTATTTTTGTACGTCTATATTACAGCTAGGTATTCATGATTGACCACACCCTCTATACGCTAAGTATGCTTATCGCAACAGCACTGTTAGCGTACGTGGTATTGTGGTCAGGATTACAAACCTTTAATGCCAATCCCAGTAAGCGCTTTATGCGCATTTGGCCAAAATTGGCATTATATTATGCCGCCTACACCATGCCGATCTGGGCACTACTGTTAATCATCGATCGAACACAAATCGTGACTTCAGTAGTGGCGCAGTTACCATTATCGCTAGTATTAATCGCATTAGTAGCTATGGGATTGTATTTTTATACGGTTATCGTGCAGCCCAATCGCTTGCGTATACATCGTCAGACGGTAGATATCGACTTAAAAGCAGCCATGACCGTAGCTGTATTAGCAGATTTACGTATTGGATTGTATAGTGGCAAACCGCGACACATACGCAAGCTTGTGGCGACAATTAACGAGCTATCGGTAGATGCGGTATTGATTACTGGCGATTGGCTTTATTATCCGGGAGCGGATTTGGTTGGGCAACTGATGCTTTTTAAAGGCATCAATAAGCCTGTTTATACCGTCATGAGCATCTCGGATTTACGTTATCAATCAATGAATACGACCAAGCAGGGTCAACCTTTATTAGAAGATACTTTGGCGTGTGCTTTTGATGTACTGGACATCACTTATATCGGTCAGCAATGCCGGTTGCTACCGCCAATTGCTACTTCCCTTGCTAAAAACATCACACCAAGTGCGCAACCAAAAAGCTCAAATCTGACACCGCAGGTTGCGATGCTGTGCGGCTGGCAGGATATGCCGTCATCTTATAAAGGCAAAAGTCAACAAGTTGATGGCAAGCAATCTGGTAAGAATCCCGTCGCAAAAACATCTCAGTTACCCAAACCGACTCAGAATGAGGCTACTGATAGCGACATTACCATGGTAGCTAACAAAGCGGAGCTGTGTACTGAAATTGAAGAATCGGTACTGCCAGTTATTATTCTTGCGTCACGCTTTGATAGTATTACGGATTTACCAAAAGCATTAAAGCCAAGGCCGTTATTGATTGCTGCAGCGGCAAAATCTGTAAAGTCTGGCGAAAAACTAAGCAACCTACCCAAGCCGCAACGCGCTAATAATGGTGCTAGTATCAAATCTACTATTTTTTCTTATGCAGGCTTCAATAATACGCGCGGATTGTATCAACATGCAAGCGCTCAAGTATTCGTCAGTAGTGGCATCGGTACGCGTGGGTTGCCATTTCGTCTCCGTCGTCCTACCATTGATGTATTGACGATTCGTTAAAAGTAAGTAAAAATTTTATCAAGATTGATACTGGTTGTTAAACATACTTCTATACTAAAAGATTTAAGTGTTTATTCTCTACAAATAATAGCCAATTGACGCTCAATTGTTAGTGAGTGACTAAATCAAAATATGCTACACTATCGAGCATTTATAACAGTAGTTAATAATATTTATTTAGCCAAACATTCATCACAATTGAGTGTTGAGCGAACCGCATTAATATGAAGCAGGACAGTAGTCCTTGCATACGACCTATCATGTGATAGCTTTAATCAAAGCTAAGACAATACAGTAAGGCACAGTTATGAGTACAGCATACGACGATATCAAAACCCGACTACAAGGCTCAATGGTAGCCCTAGTGACGCCCATGCATCCTGACGGTACGGTCGATTATAAACGTCTTGCCAAGCTTATAGACTGGCAGATTGAGCAAGGCACTCATTGTCTCGTTGCAGTTGGAACTACAGGTGAATCTGCGACTTTATCCATGCAAGAGCATAGTGATGTTATTTGCTACTTCGTCAAACATGTTAATGGCCGCGTACCAGTCATTGCTGGGACGGGCGCTAATAATACCATGGAGGCGATTAAGCTTACTCAAGATGCTAAAGAAGCTGGTGCAGACTGTGCGTTATTGGTCGCACCTTATTATAATAAGCCGCCTCAAGAAGGCCTGTATCAGCATTATAAGGCTATTGCCGAAGCCGTAGATATGCCGCAAATGCTTTACAATGTACCAGGTCGTACAGTCGTAGATATCGCCCAAGAAACCGTAGAGCGTCTAGCGGATATCGACAATATCGTGGCGATTAAAGATGCGACTGGCTCTGTGGAGCGCGGAGAGCAATTGATCAAAGCGGTCGGTGATAGAATGGTTGTCCTATCTGGCGATGATGGCACAGCGCTTGACTTGATGAAGGTGGGCGGTAAAGGTAATATTTCAGTGACTGCCAATGTCGCGCCTAAAGCAATGAGTGAAACCTTCTCAGCCGCTCTACGTGGGGATTTCGATACAGCGTATGCGCTACATGATGTCGTTAAGCACTTACATCGTGATTTATTTATTGAGTCGAGCCCTATTCCAGCAAAATATGCGTTACATAAGATGGGTATGATAGATACGGGTATACGTTTACCACTAGTATGGCTGGCCAAAGAGCACCATGCCACGATTGATACTGCCTTAGCACAGGCAAACTTATTATAAAAATCGACTAAAAGCCAATTATTGGATGCGGTGAATACAGTATTAACACCGTGTCTATAGAAGTGTCGATTGCTAACTCTGAGAGATGATATGATGAAAGCATCATTAACGACCCCAAAACTTCTGACCGCACTAGTGACTGTGGTGTTGAGCAGTACTTTAGTGTTAAGTGGCTGTCAGGCTACCAAAGAGCTACTTGGTAAGCGTGACAATGGCAGCTTAGAATATCAAGACAGCAAAAAGCTTGCGCCATTAGAGATGCCTGTCGCCCAAGAATCAGCACCGTTTGTACCTTTGTATCCAACACCGAATCTTGGCGCAAACACGCTCAAGCTACAGAATGAATCAGGCAAGCAGTATCGGCTACCAAAGCCTGAACGCGCGGTTCCAGTAACTGCTATCCCTGCTAATTAGTAATTTAGTCTTTTACGTATTATATTGCAGCCAATATTTTGGCCGTGGTTGCACGTTTTTATTACATAAGTTTGAATGAACAGGATGCTCTACCATGCAAAAGCAACAATTGCTCTATAAAGGCAAAGCCAAATCTGTCTACGAAACCGAGGACAATGATTTTTTAATCTTGCACTTTCGTGATGACACCTCAGCGCTTGATGGCAAACGTATTGAGCAATTGGCACGTAAGGGCGAAGTCAATAATCGCTTTAATACCTTTATTATGCAAAAGCTAAGCGATGCTGGCATCGAGACGCATTTTGAACAGCAGCTCTCTGGCGATGAAGTGCTGGTTAAGCGCATGGACATGTTGCCCGTTGAGTGCGTGGTGCGCAACTATGCTGCTGGCAGTCTGGTACGCCGCTTAGGGTTAGAAGAGGGGCAGGTATTGACGCCGCCAACTTTCGAGCTGTTTTATAAGGATGACGCGCTAGGCGACCCGATGGTCAACGAATCACTGGCCGTAACTTTAGGCTGGGCGAACGATGATCAGCTGGCAAAAATGAAAGAAATCAGTTATCAGGTCAATGAGGTCTTAAAAGACTTGTTTGACAAGGGCGATTTGATTTTGGTTGACTTTAAACTTGAGTTTGGCGTCTTTCATGACCGCATCGTTTTAGGTGATGAATTCTCACCAGATGGTTGTCGCATTTGGGACAAAGCGACCAAGAAAAAACTTGATAAAGACCGCTTCCGTCAATCTTTAGGTGATGTGATCGAAGGCTATGAAGAGGTCGCCCGCCGTATTGGGGTACCGATGGATTAAAGGTATCTATATGTTCAATAAAAACTGGGCCATGTGCTCAGTTTTTTTATGCTTACTGTTTACGCTTACTGATTAGTACTGTTGATAATCTACAACATAGTTGACAATAATTAATAGTCGTTATTAGATCAAATATTATAATGGCGTTTAAAATAAATACTCTAACAGAAAGGAGTTACGAAAATCGCTGTTAAATATTCCGAATAAAAATATAAAGGTTGAGAACAACCACATAATTGAAAAATAAAGTTTGTTTTGGTTTGGAGTCCAACCCCAAGAGCCGAGTCTCTCTGCCATACTAGCATTAGAGAATATGAGCCATCTGAACAATAAACAAATAAGAATATAAAGAGTAATCCATATAAGCATTCTACTACCTCACTTTTTGTATATATATCATATGTATAGGCTGTATAGGGAGCAGAACGGACAGACGTCTATTAGTCCTTACAACTATGAGATGTCATTGTCTTTACTAGGGTTTGAAAATATAATCTTATTATTTTTTCAAATGATAAAAGAACAGGGTAGATAATCTTTTTCATGTTAGCCCAAAAAGCTTATTTATCGATAATAGTTCATACAATACAGCTGAAACAGTTAGTTTTCAATGTATACCCTACAGAAGCCACATAAATGGACCACTTAAAACCAACTGCTAAAGGCAAACAGTCAGTACCAACCATCAAACTTCGCTAACGCACAGCTTTTATCCAGGTCAATGCAAACACAGCACAAACATTCCCAGCACAACGACCTTTTAGTTTTTATGCTAAGTTATTCATAAAAATAAAAAGGTCACCTCCATGCCCACGACACAAGAACAAATGACTAAAGCTACCATATTAATGCCTGATTGGTTCGCCCGCCCAACCTGCGTGGTGGCAGCAGATTTGATTGGCAAAATTTTATGTCGACAGATGACAGACACTGATGGCAACGTTAAAACGCTGCGTATGCGTGTTTCAGAAACTGAAGCTTATATTGGTGAAGACGATCCTGCTTGTCATTCGCATGCAGGTACTCGTACCTCACGTACTAAGATTATGTATGAGCAAGGGGGCGTATTTTACGTTTATCTGACGTATGGCGTGCATCATATGCTCAATCTCATCAGTGGATCTGCTGAGTCACCTGAATCGGTATTGATTCGCGCTGGGTTTTTATGTGAGGACAGTGATCGCTTAATTGAGGAGCAAGCGCTCAGTAAAGACAAACAGCTGAACCATATCAAACAGTTAGCAGGGCCAGGTAAGCTGACTAAGCGCTTACAAATTGATCGCGATTTGTACGGCGCGCCTATTGCCTTTGAGTCTGGCGTTTGGATTGAGGATGATGGTTGTCAGCCGCCATTAACATTACGTCCTCGTATTGGTATTGATTATGCTGGTGAGGCCAAAGACTGGCTACTGCGCTACGTGTGGACAGATCATCCGTCATTATCAAAAAAGTAAGGCATGCTAGCGCTTTGTATTATCTACATCAACACTCGGAGATTAACAAATGTATAAACTAACGGTTTTTATTCCAGATAGTGCTTTGGAATCAGTTAAAGCGGCGCTATTTGCCGCCGGTGCTGGTACTATTGGTAATTATGAGCAGTGCTGCTGGCAAGTGCAAGGGATGGGGCAGTTTATGCCGACTGCTGGCAGCAATCCGCACATTGGCGCACAGGATACGTTAGAGCAGGTGAGTGAGTGGCGCATTGAAATGGTGGTTAAAACATCAATCATCAAAGAGGTGATCAATGCATTAAAGCAGGCACACCCATATGAGACGCCTGCCTATGATGTGATAGAGGTGCTAGACTTTTAGTACGAGCAAGATTTGTACTTTTTGAGGTTAGTTCCTCTTAAAGCTAACTGTCTTTGGTTTTGAGGGTCTTTTTATGTTTTTTATAGATGTTGATGAGGTAAATTGTCATCAACAATATCTCCGTAAGCAATGTAGCTAGGAATGGCGCAACCGATGATAATAGCGTCTTATGATGATGGTCATAAAAAACGGCCAGATAAGACCAAAGTGGCTTATCTGACCGGCGGTACCAAAGGGTGGGTACCTAAATCGAAAGGATGCTCCAAGCTTATGAAAATCATCGCAAGCTTTAGTCATACAAGGCGTCTGTTAGTCACGCTCAAGTTTAATGACGTTTAAGTTAGGATAGCCTAAGATTACTTCATAGTCTTGACCACTATTGGTAGCTTCAATCTCAAAGACACCTTTGCCATTTTTTTCATCGATCTCGATATCTTCGACTTGATAGCCCATGTTGTTTAGCTTTTTTATAGCGCGCTGTTTAAACTTAGGGTAGCGTGACTCGTTTTTAATAGTTTCTTCGATGTCATTTTTATCATGGTGGTCGCCGTGATGTTTTCTATCATCCCAGATAATGGACCACTCTTTTTTGTCAGAGCTGATAAGCTTTAAGCCTGGATAAGTATATTTAAGCTTATAAGGCTGATTGTTCTTTTTAGCATAGACGTTGATACGCGAGTCTGATACTGGTTCGACATCCATCACATAGTAGCCACTTCGGCGCAAATCAGCGCGCAATTTACCAATATTCTTGCCAAAATTCTTATCTTTATAGATATGGTTATATCTGCCTTCATAGCGGTTGCCATCATGGTCGTATGCCATCGCTGTACCGCCAAGAGCGGTGCTAAGTAGGGCGGCACCTAGAAGGGATGCGGTCATCGTTTTTAAGGTAGTGCGGTTTTTTGTACTCATTATAGGTATCTTCTTTTTTATTACTATTTTTCAGTTAGTCAGTTGCATGGCGTTTTGATTTTATTTACCAAACAATTTTAGTTGTTAGCGTTCTTAGTCATTGGCATTCACCGATTTAGCCTTATTTATAACGTTGTTATTCAGCTAATCTATTAAGCTAATACTAATCAACAAAAATATTCTGAAATATTTTTTTACATTCACTATGGTAGGCGCCAAAACTTGATAGCAGATGTCGTTTTCGTTAATAAGTTGTAAGTAATTCTGATGCTTTCGTAAGAATACTACGCGTTTAGTGAGCATAATCTTGTAAACATTGTGATATCAAGCTAACGCTAAGACTGTTTAGAATAATAAAAGAACAAGTTATGCTGCTAAAACTTATTTTGTTCTCAGGGTTTGCTGGTATCACCGTATTTGTTGATGGTCTTTTGGCCAATGTGTTCAATCATCATGTTAAAGACAGTCCAGTTAAGTATGAAATCACTCATACGCTCATGTCGTTTTGTGCTGGTATTATTTTATCGGCGCTAGCATTGGTACTAGTACCAAAAGGAATGGAGACGCTTGACGTCTGGGGTGTAATAGGATCATTTTTAATGGGAGCCATACTGTTTATGCTCATCGATCGGCGTCTGGCCAGGTCGGGTGGTCAGCAGGCGACCTTACTTGCGATGATGATGGATTTTGTACCTGAGTCGATTGCGCTTGGAGCGGTATTTTCTATCGAGCCACAGATGGCGGCGCTACTAGCGGTCTTTATTGGTCTACAAAACTTACCAGAATCGTTCAACTCTTTTCGTGATTTGGTTCAAAGTGGCTTTAGTGTTAAAAAAACCTTATTGATATTTTTTGGTTTAAGCTTTTTTGGTATTATCTCAGCGCTCATCGGTCACTATTTACTGAGCTCATATCCAGATTTGACTGCCCATCTGATGATATTTGCTAGTGGCGGTATTTTATATCTGCTCATTCAAGATCTTATTCCTGAGAGTAAACTTGATCATCATTATTTGACATCATTGGGCGCTTGTCTCGGGTTTTTAGTGGGCATCATCGGTGAGATACTGATTTAATCTTGGTTATACTGCAGGGTATAGCGAGCTATTATAAGGAATATGCAGAATCGCTGTGTAAGCATATGCTTACAAGCAATGACGCTTACGCGACTTAACATGAAAGCAATAATTTGACACTATAGTCACACGGCATTAGGGAGTATGACTCAAGGATTGAGTTGACCGCATTAAGGATAATGATTCACTTGTTAGCATCAGGAAGATAATAATAAGTGGAGTAAGGATATATAACCTTTGCTGAGAGCAGCAGTATATGCTGTGATAGTCGTAGTAAAAAGGGCAGGATGCCTAGTATCACAACATACTGAATATTATGCAAGGATGTATAACAGTCAGTCGTGATAGGTAACATGGATAGTTAACAATAAAACCGCATAACAATAAATTGCTATGCGGTTTTATCGTGTCTAACGGTTAAGAAAATTCCATTTTACTAGAGTATAGCTATAGTAAGGAATTTTTTAACTTACTGGGCAATGAGATAAACGGGCTAAAAGCAAAACAGAACTACAATCAGAAATTATTTTTCTGGTCTATTAAGTACGTCTCTCAACGAGTTTATTAAGCAGATTGGTTGGACAGTACATAAGCTATTGACCATTAAAAAACCGCATAACGTTGATGCGGTTTTTTATTTTCTGATTAAGATACTTTAAATACTATTTATCTACTCTTTAGTAAAAAAATATCTTAGTATTTGTGTTCGCGGCGCCAATCGTCTACTTCGCGTTCAGCGTCATCTTTACTATGACCATAGCGTTCTTGTACACGGCCGACCAATTTATCACGGCTGCCTTCAATATGGGTAAGATCGTCATCAGTCAAATCGCCCCATTTTTGCTTAACAGCGCCTTTCATTTGGTTCCATTCGCCTTTTAGAGTATGTTCATTCATTATTATATTCCTTCTGTTGTTGAATTAATTTTTGAGACAATCATTCCATCTGTCTTTATTTAATATTTTATTCGTCGTACAGTTGTCATTGGTAGATACCAACAAGCCAACTGGTGATATCTAATATAGGTGCTAACAATTGCATTGTCTGTATATGCAATGTTTAGAGTGTTACTTCATTATGGTTGTCTGCATACCTTTGTTAGAAGCCCCTTATCTATGTAAAGAGTTCATGATTTTTCTTTAGATTGCGTAAGTACAATAAATAGTTTTTAAACGCATGAGCTGAGATATGCGATTTGATTAAAGACATATTAGCCAAATAAATATGCTTTGTTAAATATTCATTTATAGAGCTGCCGCTTAAATAGATATAATCTTATTGTTATAACAATAGCTACAATAACTACTAGAGTGTGCTCTTGCGTTAAAAATAATTGAAGCTATAAATATGATAGAACGAAATTTATATAGTCAGTTCAGGAGAGCGTTAACACAAAAAATGCGTATAAAAGTGCGATAAATCGTACGTTGAATGAATCTGACATCGTATTTGACTTCTATAGAGTGGATTATAGGTATAGAGTTGACGGTAGGGAAATCACAAGGAGCGTGCCATGAGTAACGAGCAAACCAAGACGAATGAGCAAACCCACTTTAGAACGTGCAATTTATGCGAAGCGATGTGCGGTATCGTCATCAAGCACGATGGTGAAAAAGTGTTATCGATTAAAGGCGATAAAGACGACCCATTCTCCCAAGGTTATATTTGCCCAAAAGCGACTGCCTTGCAAGACTTGCATGAAGACAATGATCGTCTGCGTCAGCCCGTTGAGAGAACTACTCACGGTTGGAAAGAGATTGGCTGGTCTGAGGCGCTAGATAAAGTTGCTGCTGGCATTCAGTCGGTACAGAAAAAACATGGCAAAAACGTCCTTGGTATTTATCTAGGCAATCCTAATGTCCATAATCTGGGCGGCATGCTGACCATTAAGCATTTACTTAGTAGTATAAAGACGCGCAGTCGTTTTTCTGCGACTTCCATCGACCAACTACCACACCATATCGTCAGTATGCATCTGTTTGGGCATATGCTGCGTATTCCTGTGCCCGACGTCAATCGTACCCAATATATGCTCATTATCGGCGGCAATCCGCTGGCGTCGAACGGCAGTATTATGACCGCGCCGAACATGCGTCAAAAGCTCAAAGACATTAAAGCCCGTGATGGCAAAGTGGTGGTCATTGATCCAAGACGCACCGAAACAGCGAATATTGCGAGCGAGCATCATTTTATTCGTCCAGCGACCGATGTTTTACTCTTGCTCGCCATGCTCAATGAAATCTATTTACAAGGTTATGCGGACAAAGCGCGCGCGAAAAATAATAGAGCGGTGAGCTTAGCGCCAGAGATTGATCGACTTGCAGACTTTGCTAAAGACTATAGCGCCGAATCCGTAGCTGATATTACTGGTATTGCTGCAAGTGAGATTAAACGTCTCGTCAAAGAGTTTTGTGAAGCCGAAAGTTCGGTCTGCTATGGGCGTATGGGCGTATCGGTACAAGCGTTTGGCTTATTAAGTCAGTATCTCATTATGGTCATTAATATTGTCACAGGTCGCTTAGATGAAATGGGTGGCTTGATGTTCCCTAATCCTGCAGTCGATGTGGTCAATAACTCAGGCCCAGGCTATCTTGGTAAACGCCATAGCCGCGTGAGTAATTTGCCTGATTTTAATGGCGATTATCCAGTGGTGGCGATGGCGGATGAGATGCTGGTAGAGGGCGCGGGGCAGTTAAAAGGATTTATGACTGTCGCTGGCAACCCTGTACTCAGCACGCCCAATGGTGAAAAATTAGATGAGGCTTTTGCCAGCTTGGATTTTATGGTTGTGATCGATTATTTTGTCACAGAAACCAGTCGTCATGCCGATATTATTTTGCCACCCGTATCGCCGCTAGAGCGTGACCATTATGATGTCACTTTCAACAATTTTGCTGTGCATAACGTAGCTAAATACTCAAAAGCCCTATTCCGTAAGAAAAAAAGTGCCAAACATGATTGGCAAATCTATTTAGAGCTGGCAAAGCGTTTAGATAAAAAAGCGCCGCTTACAACCAGAGTTGAGCGTCTGTTAGTAAAGGTTTTGGGTCCGAAATTTGTGCTCAATCAGGGTTTAAAGCGTGGGCCTTATAAAGGTCTTAATCTAAAAAAGTTGAAGAAAAATCCGCACGGGGTTGATTTAGGGCCGCTTAAAAAGATGTTGCCAGAAGCGTTAAAACATAAAGACAAGCAAATACATCTCAATGTGGACTTTTATCAAGCAGATTTAGAGCGCGTACAGGAGATGATGCAGGATTATGATGATGAGCAGGTTTTATTGATCGGTCGTCGCCATGTACGTAGTAACAATTCGTGGCTGCATAATAGCTATCGCTTGGTAAAAGGTAAGCCGCGCTGTACGCTCATGTTGCATCCAGAAACGGCCAAAGAATACGGTATCGAGGACGGTCAAAACGTCAAAGTTACCTCGCGCGTTGGCAGTGTGACTATCATCGCAGAAGTCACCGATGAGCTGATGCCAAGCGTGGTGAGCATCCCGCATGGTTGGGGTCACGGCCGTAAAGGCGTCAAACAAAAGATTGCGCAGGCGCATGCTGGTGTCAGTGTCAATGATTTGACGGATGATACGTTAATCGATCAGTTAAGTGGTAACGCAGCGGTCAACGGCGTACCGGTGCAGTTAGAAGCAATTAAGCCTGAAGTGTTTGATTTGGACACTACCGATTCAAGCGTTGATTCTGACATTAAACCTTCCGATATTGAATCAGGAAGTGCTGCATAAAATAAGTACAAAAACTATAACGTGCTACTGGTACAAATTTTCCTTGCTTATGTGCCTACGCAGACAGAGGCTACGCAAAATTTTTACCAGTAGTACTATGCTTATTTTATGGCAGATTAACTATACGAAAAGTAAATATGTATGGCTGGTGTAAGTGTTCTCTATTGAGCGTTTACACCTACAAAGTCAAAATCGACTGGCGGTGTCTCGCCTTGTATTAACAAACTAATCGCTTTGGCAGAACCACAAGCATGCGTCCAGCCAAGCGTGCCGTGACCCGTATTAAGCCATAAATTATCAAAACTAGCGCTTGTATTGTGACTACCATGACGGACGTGACCCTTATGCGCGCGTCCTATTAAGGGTACGTTTGATGGGGTCATCGGTCGCAGCCCCGTCCAATATTGCACAGAGTTAGCAATGATGCCTTTTGGGAATAACTGCTGTACACGGCGCGTGATGGCTTGGCAGCGTATAGTATTTAAGTCTAAATTATAGCCGTTAAATTCTGCTGTGCCCGCAACGCGCAATTTATCGCCAAGGCGTGAGGTCACAAGCTTAAACTCATCATCAATGAGACTGACAAAGGGTGCTAGATGCGGGGCGCGGGGATTGACCTGATAAGTGGCTGAGTAGCCTTTAGCCGGGAAGATCGGTAGATGAATATTAAGTGGCTTCATCAAGGCGATACTATAGCTACCAAGTGCCAACACATGGCTGTCTGCACTAAAAGTTTGTACATTTTCGCCTTTAGGACGGATATTGATGCTATGGATATGCGGGCGACTAGAGTGGGCGTCAGCGTTTAATGCCAGTACCTCGGTGTCATATAAAAACTGTATGCCAGCATTAGCGCAGCGCTCAGCTAAGCGCTGGGTAAATAGATGGGCATTACCCGATTCATCGCGGCTGGTATAAGTAGCGCCTTTGAGCTTATGGGCAATAGGATAGAGCGCGGGCTCCAGACTGGCCGCATTATTAATGTCAATGATATGACGCTCACAGCCTAGCGCTTGCATACGCTCTGTTGGCGCAATAGCAACGTCAAACTCAGCTTGATCGGTATAAAAATGCATGATACCGCGCTTTTGCTGCTCGTAATCGATACCAATATCAGCACGTAGCTGCTGCAAAGATTCTCGTGAATATAGTCCCAAACGCACCATCTGTATCAGATTGGCATCGGCTCTATCTGCACGGCACTCTTGCAAAAACTGCATCGCCCACCTAAGCTGCGCTTTGTCAGCTCGCAGACGATACAGTAGTGGCGCGTCTTCTTTAAATAGCCACTTAAGCGCTTTCATTGGAGTAGTAGGATTGGCCCAAGGGGTCGCATGCGAAACCGATATCTGCCCGCCATTGGCAAACGACGTCTGCATTCCCGCTGCAGATTCACGCTCGATGACAGTCACATCATAGCCAGCTTGGCGAAGATACCATGCGGTGGTCACGCCCACCACGCCTGCTCCGAGTACCGCAATATGGGTCATGAGTAAAATCTCTTAGTGACTGTTTTAGCTGCTTGTTGGGCAGTTTACTGCGGTTTGGACCACGCTACTTTGGACGTGCGACATCAGCTTGAAGTGCTGTTGGCAACTCCAATAGGGTGAGGTCGCTATCATCAAGATGGGCTGGACGTGCAACGACTAGCGCTTCAAAGCCATCATTGGTAGCAATGGCATTGACCACTTGGATCTTATCAAGCTTATCCCCTGCTGCTGGCGCGTCACCTGTCCCGCTAACATAGTGCAAAAACGCCTTGGGCGCCGCTTTAAAGTAAATGCGAGCGATGACCTCTTGACCCAAATAGCAGCCTTTGTCGTAGTCCATACCACCGCGCTGATGCAGACGCAGCTCTTGCGGCTGAAACTCACCCTGCGTTGCCGCCACGATCCAATAGTTGCCAGTAGCAATACTTCGCTGCATCCAAGCTTGAGTATCTTCTGCTGTATTATGCTCATCCTTATGGCTAAAGGTTGGCTCATCAGCGAGCACACAAGGATAAATGGCTGTTGCTGCACTGGTCTCAAACTTCGAAAACGCTCCAAATTTCTTTAAATGTGCCTGTAAAGCGTCTACACAATCAGCGCTAGTCACCACGTCATAATGTTTTTCGTCTTGTTTTTTAATCCAAAGTCCAAATTCAATCCGCCCTTTTAAGTTGCTAAGGGCAGTTGGCTGATAGCTAAGACCAAGCTTGGTCACATCACAAGTTAATTGTCCTTGTAAGAATTTTTCAGCATCTTCACCTTGGATAGTTAATTGAGAAAACTGCGGCAAAGTCGAGACGTCGGTAGATTGAGTCATTGTTATTATCCTTCTAATAAGAGCTTACTTATGAATAACTGGGTCTTAGATATAAGGAACAAAAGAAGCAAATTGGCGCTTTTATCCCCTATTAGACAAGCGAATACAAAATTAAATGAGGTTGAAGAGTACCATAAAAAGCACTGTCATAAGAAACGCTATGGTTAAGGTTTAGATTGGGCGCAGTGCCCAATTTTCAACCGTACAAATTGGTTAAAGCAAGCGAGTTACGGTACAATGTTATCTCTAGTCTGGGGTCTAGGCTAAGTCTAGAATAAACCTACATGATGATGGCTGCCGAGGAAATAATGAGCTTACCCAATTGTCCAAAATGTGATGCTGAATATACGTACGAAGATGGTGCGTTACTGGTATGCCCTATGTGTGCTCATGAATGGACGGCAGCTGAGACTGACGCGGCTGAGGCAGAGGCGCAAGACGCGGTCATTCGCGATGCTGTCGGCAACGAGCTACAAGATGGCGATGCCGTGACCGTCATCAAAGACTTAAAAGTTAAAGGCTCATCCATCGTTATCAAAGTAGGCACCAAGGCAAAAAGCATTCGCTTGTTGCCAGATGCGAGCGATGGCCACGATATTGACTGTAAACTTGATGGCTATGGCCCCATGAAGCTTAAATCCTCAGTCGTTAAAAAGGCTTGAGACGATAAGTTTAACCAACAAGTTCAATAATATTTAAGTGAAAGATTTTACTTTTAATAAAACAATAGAGAATAACCATGAGCACTAAAAACGAACAACTATTTGCGCAAGCTCGCAAACATATTCCAGGCGGTGTCAACTCACCCGTCCGCGCTTTTGCAGGGGTAGGTGGTACGCCCATCTTTATGCACCGTGCTAATGGCAGCAAAATCTACGACACCGAAGACAATGCCTATATTGATTATGTTGGCTCATGGGGGCCAATGATCTTGGGTCATGCGCACCCAAAAGTGATCGATGCGGTCAAAAAAGCCGCTGATGATGGGTTAAGCTTTGGGACACCAACACCGTTTGAAACCACGGTTGCCGATAAGATTTGTGACATCGTACCCAGCGTTGAGATGATTCGTATGACCAGCTCTGGTACAGAAGCGACCATGAGTGCGATTCGTCTGGCGCGTGGTTATACGCAGCGTGACAAAATCGTCAAGTTTGAAGGCTGCTACCATGGCCATTCAGACAGTCTGCTAGTGAAGGCAGGCTCAGGAATGCTGGATATTGGTGAGCCAACCTCAAAAGGCGTGCCAGCAGATTTCGCTAAGCATACCATCACCATTCCTTATAATGATCCACAAGCGATTAAAGACTGCTTTGAGAAATGGGGTGATGAGATTGCTTGCGTTATCCTAGAACCAATCGCTGGCAACATGAACATGGTTATCCCAACCCAAGAGTTCCATGATACCTTGCGTGCTGAGTGTACCGCTAATGACGCAGTACTTATCTTTGATGAAGTGATGACAGGCTTTCGCGTTGGCCTTGGTGGCGCCCAGGCGCACTTCGGTATCGATCCTGACTTGACTTGTTTTGGTAAAATCATCGGTGCAGGCTTGCCCGTTGGTGCTTTTGGTGGCAAAAAAGAAATCATGTCTTGTATCGCGCCACTTGGCGGTGTCTATCAAGCGGGTACGTTGTCAGGCAATCCGCTAGCGATGCGTGCTGGTATCGCGATGTTTGAAGACTTAACGGCAGACGGCTTCTATGATGAATTATCAGCGAAAGTAGACAAGCTCGTTGATGGCTTTCAAGCGGCAGCTGACAAGCATGGTATTAATCTGCGTACCAATAAATTGGGCGGCATGTTTGGTATGTTCTTTGTTCGAGACAATGAGACGACTGTACCTCAGAACTTTGATGATGTGACAGAGTGCGATATGGACGTGTTTAACACTTTTTTCCATGGTATGTTAGATCGCGGTATTTATTTGGCACCGTCTGCTTATGAAGCAGGTTTTATGTCTATTAAGCATAGCGATACAGATATCGAAGACTCGATCAAAGCGGCCGATGAGATATTTGCCCAAATGGCTAAAGCGTAATTAGACAGTTCTAGCTTTAAGCACTTAAAATAGAAAACCAGCCATCGCGCTGGTTTTTTTGTGGCTAATTTTTATTGTACTTTGTGAATGATTGGCTCTTACTTTAAGTCGCGTTCACCATAAAAAGTGAGTAGAAGCCAGAGAAAATCATGCTCTACTCATTTGTAAAACAGAGAATAAACTGTGCTATTCTGAGACTAATAGTGACAACCAAGCAAGGATGCTAACTGATGAATACCAGTTCTGAAAACAATGCCCCCAGTAGTACCGTCCCTCCATTATGGCAAGCCGCGTATGAAAGATATGAACTAAGAAACAATCTAAATGTGTTAGAAGATAAGCATAACCTACTAGATTTGTTACAACCAAAGATTGAGCAGCATAGCGATTCTGTGGCTTTTAGTATGGGTCCTGCCACGCTGAGTTTTGCGCAATTAGATATCGCTAGTCGCCGCTTTGCCGCCTTTTTACAAGCACAAGGCATCCATAAAGGCGATCGTATCGCTGTCCAACTGCCCAATATCTTGCAGTATGCCGTGGTTTTGCTCGGCTGTTTGCGGGCAGGAGCGGTACTGGTCAATGTCAATCCTATGTATACCCACTATGAGTTGGCCCATCAGCTGACAGATGCTCAAGCTTGTGGTCTTATCATCCTAGATGGTATGGCCTCAGCCTATGAGCAGTTGAATGATGACATCAGGGCGCAACTAAAATGGGTTGTGAGATGTTCTATCGACCCCAACGCTCCATCCACTGACAATGATATCGCGTTATTAAGTCAGATCAGCGCCAAGCAAGCCGACAACTCGTCTATAACCAAATCAGCGGCAGCTAATACGTTAGACTCAAAGGACCACATAACGTTTGCGCACATCTTACAATCGCAGCGCGAGCAAGACTTTAAAGACGTCACTATCGAGCGTGAAGATTTGGCATTATTACAGTATACAGGGGGCACGACTGGTAAGCCAAAAGGCGCTATGTTGACTCACTATAATGTCATGGCCAATGTCTGTCAGTGTTATGCGATGTTTGGCAGTGCGATTGAAGCGGGTCGTCGCGAGCAAATTAAGATACTCAACCCGTTGCCGCTCTATCACATCTTCTCTTTTACCGTTTGCGGCTTGCTGGGTATTTATGGCGGCTGGGAGGATATATTGGTCACCAACCCACGCGATATCGATGGTCTAGTCAAGACCATTGAACAGCATCGTCCACATGTCATTCCATCGGTCAATACCTTGTTTATCGGTATGTTGCATCATCCAAAGTTTGCCAGCCTTGATTTTAGTCGCTTGGCGCTATCTATCGGTGGCGGTACAGCGATTATTAAAGCGGTCTCTGATCAATGGCAACAAGTCACTGGCATGATAATTAATGAAGGGTACGGCATGTCTGAGACTTCTCCTGTTATCTCTTTTAACCCACCTGGTATTAGTAGTTTTAATGGTAGCGTTGGTCTGCCATTAGCCATGATGGATATCAAAATCATTGATGAAAATGACTCAGCATGTGCGATTGGCGAGCCTGGAGAGGTAGGCATAAAAGGCCCACAAGTGATGCGCGGCTATTGGCAACAAGATAATACCAACACCTTTACTAAAGATGGCTATTTTAAATCAGGTGATATCGGAATAATGGATGAAGAAGGGTTTTTAACGCTCGTCGATCGCAAAAAAGACATGATACTAGTCTCAGGGTTTAACGTTTATCCTAATGAAGTAGAAGCTGCGTTGACTGAGCATCCAAAAGTGCTTGAAGTAGCGGTGATTGGTATTGCTGATGAGCATAGTGGCGAGGTGCCAAAAGCCTTTGTGGTCAAAAAAGAGGCAAGCTTGAGCGTAGAGGAATTACAAGCTTTTGCAAGCGAGCGTCTGACAGGTTATAAACGCCCGCAGTCATACGAGTTTATCGATGAATTACCTAAGACGGCGGTAGGTAAGATACTGCGTAAGTCTTTACGTTAGTAGTATGAATAAACTACTTTCGTCCGATTTTATCAAATTTACGATCTTTTAAGCTTAAGTTGCCGCGTAGAACGTCACTATACATACGAAAGTCGCTGACGAAGCTTTTTAGTGGGAATTTAAAAGAGGCGGGCTTATTTTTTTCAAAGAAAAAATGTCCAACCCAGGCGCAGGCATATCCTGCAGCAATACCTTTGAGTAATGGTTTCGGCGAGCGCGTCTTGACCGATTTTGCCAGTCCTAATAGACCAAAACTGCTACCAGCAAAATGCAGACGTCGGCACATAACGTTTTGATGTTCATTTAAATAAAAATCGTAAAATCCTTGCTCAGAGACAGGGTCTACTTTGGTGATATCCGTACCAACAATTGCAGTTTTTATCTCTGTGTTGGCAGTAGCCCGAGATTGAGTACGCGTAGATTGATTCATTTTGGCAGCTTCCTTTGCTTATTATTTGGACTAACAGAGAACTATCAATACTTGGTGACTACATCAATAGAGGAGGATCAATAATGCAATGCAACAATGAACTGGACACCAAGATAGAAGTTACAGTTATTAATAATTATTCTAAATTATCAATGTTACTGGTTAATAATATGACTTATTTAGAATGTAGCAAAGGGTTATAATGAACACAAGTTATTGAATGTACCTTAATAGAAATGCTTTAATAGCAAAACTTGTCTGCGACATTACGATAAAATTTAAGGCTTGAAAACTTAGTATCCAAGGCAAGTATTATTTATTACAACACTTGCGGTTACTACTATATTCTTATACACCATCCTACAGGATAACGATTTTTCCTATGCTCAATCCTATGCTTAATAATGACATTATAGATTCGCCACTCGCTGATGATGAACTGATGGCGGCCATCGATATCGGTTCGAACAGCTTTCATTTAGCTATTGCTCGTCTTGATCATGGTGAAGTGCGAAAAGTAGTCTCTATGTCCGAAAAAGTACAGCTGGCAGCAGGATTAGATGAACATAATATCTTAAGCGCTGCTGCTGAAAAGCGAGGTCTAGAATGTCTTAGCCGCTTCGTTGCACGCCTTGACTCAGTCTCTCCTTCGCGCATACGTGTCGTTGCGACAAATGCGCTGCGCCAAGCAAAAAATGCCAATGATTTTATAAAGCGGGCCAATGAAATACTACCCAAGCCAATTGAAATCATCTCTGGACGTGAAGAGGCGCGACTGATATATCTTGGTGTTTCTCACACCAATGCCAGTAGTGATAAGCGCTTGGTTATTGATATCGGTGGTGGCTCCACTGAATTTATTATTGGAAAAGGTTTCGATCCATTGTTGACCGAAAGCTTACAGATGGGCTGTGTGGCCTTTACAAAGAAGTTTTTTGTAGATGGACAAATCACCAAAGAGAATTTTAATCGTGCTATCGTTGCGGCCCGCAAAGAAGTACTGGCTATTAATGGTCAGTATCAAAAGACAGGCTGGAGTAGTGTGGTTGGCTCTAGTGGTACGATTAAAGCCGTGCGTAATGTGCTGGTATCTAAAGGTTGGTCAGATGAGCAAGAGCGCGTCACTTATCAAGGGGTCAAGAAGTTAGAAAAACTGCTCATTAAAATCAGTGATGTAAATGACATCGAGTTAGAAGGGGTGAAAGAGCACCGTAAGGCAGTATTTCCAGCAGGCGTAGCCGTACTACGTGCTACCATGAAAGTGCTTGGTATTGAGACTATCGTTTACTCTGATGGCGCGCTACGAGAAGGGGTGATGTATGACATGCTTGGACGCTTGGCTAGTGAGGATGTCCGTGATCGTAGTGTGCTTGCATTAATCAAACGCTATTCAGTGGACAAAAAACAAGCCAGACAAGTGGTTAGAACCAGCCGCCATCTGTTCAAACAAGTTAAAGATGACTTGCAATTGACCAATGATGATGCTGACGTATTGAGACGGGCAGCATATTTGCACGAGATCGGTCTTGCGATTAGCCATAGCAGCTATCATAAGCACAGTGCATATTTGCTTGAATACTCGGACATTCCGGGGTTTTCGCAAGTCGACCAAAAGCGTATGGCACAGCTGATGCTTAACCATAGACGCAAGCTTAAGAGCGATATGCTTGAGCAAACGTGTAACATTGGCGGTGATGATTTGGTTTATCTATGCTTACTACTAAGGCTTGCGGTCTTAGCGCATCGTAGCCGTAGTGAGTATGATCTACCCGACATGCGCCTTGTCATCACTGATACCAACTGCTGGCAACTTACTGTCAGTACCGACAAAAAACATTATGCATTTTTATTTTCAGACCTTTATGTAGAGATTGAGCAGTTTGCAAAATGGGGTATTAAGCTCAGTGTTATCGAAGCTACGGCATCCGCTTAGCTAATAGGCTTTGGTTAGGCCAGTCAGCCAAATATTTACATTACAAAAGCATTGTTAAATGCCACAGTATATAAACTGTGCTACTATAAGTTTTATTGAGTTTACAACTGTACTTTATTTAGCCTCAAATAAATCATGACACGTAGTATCATATAAATTATACAAAACGATAGAAAGGAAACGTCTATGAGTACCGTCTGGGATAGCGTTCAGCTTGCACGGCATGCCAAACGTCCATTATTTATGGACTATGTTAATCAGCTGTTTACAGAGTTTGATGTATTGCATGGTGATCGTGCCTATGCCGATGACAAAGCAATTGTAGGTGGATTGGCCCGTTTGGATGGTATGCCAGTCATGGTCATTGGACAACATCGTGGTCGTAGTACGCGTGAGCGCATTGCTCATAACTTTGGTATGGCAAACCCTGAGGGTTATCGTAAAGTCATACGTTTGGTAAAGATGGCGGAGCGTTTTAATATTCCCGTAATGACCTTTGTCGACACGCAAGGTGCATACCCTGGTATTGGTGCCGAAGAGCGTGGGCAAGCGCAAGCGATAGCAGAGAGCATTGCTGTATTCTCAAGTTTAAAAGCCCCTATTATTGTTACTATCATTGGTGAAGGCGGCTCAGGCGGTGCATTGGCCATTGGGGTCGGTGACAAAGTAAATATGCTACAAAACAGTATTTATTCCGTTATTTCTCCTGAAGGCTGTGCCTCAATCTTATGGAAAACGGCAGAAAAAGCGAAAGACGCCAGTGAAGCTTTGAAGTTGAATGCAGATAACTTGTATCAACTGGGACTGATTGATGCGGTCATCGAAGAAGGGGAAGGCGCGCACATTCATCCCCAGCCAGTGATGAATTCTCTTAAAGCGCTACTGCTTGAACAGCTTAATGAGATCAAAGACATGGATGCAGACGCTCGTTGTGAGCAGCGCTATGAAAAGCTCAAGACCTTCAATTCAGAAGTCATGTTGCCTTGTTAGGTATATAATATAAGGCTGATCTGATATTACTCTTGTTCGATGACATGCTTTTGGTCCTAGACGGTTACTCTTAGCGATAGACTAAAAAGTGATAGAATAAAAACGCGCTACTTGATAGCGCGTTTTTTCGTTTTTAACTTTACTCATATAAGATTGATTATGACTAGTAGCGCCATTTTACAGTATCCTATCAAGCCAGTAGACCAATTGCCGATCGATGATAATCTAGCAGAAGCGTTATTGGTTAGCATGGCTGAATATGGTGGTCAATTACATGGCCGGCGTATTTGGTTGGCTTGTAGTGGTGGCCGAGACTCGTTGGCATTGGCCGCGCTATGTGTACAGTTATATCGACTGGGTAAATTGCCGTTTTTGCCGCAATTGTTGCATGTCAATCACGGACTGCAAGCAGATAGTAGTTATTGGTCAGAGCATGTCGCTAGCTGGGCACACATTCAGCAGCTACCGTGTCAGGTATTAATGGCAAAAGTAGACGGTCATGATGAGCAAGCAGCGCGACTAGCACGTTATCATGTGATGCGTGCCCATATTAACCAAGACGATGTGCTACTCTTGGGCCATCATGCTGATGATCAAGCTGAGACGGTACTCATGCGCTTGATTCAAGGGGCGGGGGTGAATGGCTTGTCAGGTATGCAGGCGTGGCGAGAGCAGTCACAAAGCGCACAACGCAACATACTGTGGCGGCCTTGGTTATCGGTACGCCGCTCTATCATTAGTCACTATGCTCAGCAGTTAGAGCTGCCGTATATCGATGACCCTACCAATGACAGCGGCGATAATATGCGTAGTGGGCTGCGCCGCGATATCATGCCAGCACTTGCTACGTATAACTCGAATGTTATTGATAACATTGCTCGCAGTGCGCAGCTACTCGCGGATGCTCAGGCTATCGTGAGCGATCAAGCCGCACAAGACTTGCAGCAGACCGCTATTATTCCGTTGAATTGTCCACCAGCGCAACGTGTGCTAAATATCGATAAACTGCACTTATTGCCTATCTATCGTCAACGCCAACTCATACATACTTGGCTCACGCAAGATGAGCCATTGCCACCGTCCAAGCAGCTTGTCGATGATGCCTTAAGTTTAACTGAACGTAATGATCACAACCATCAAACCCAATTAGACTGGCAGGGCAGTAAGCAGACTTATACTATCCGCCGTTATCGTCAGCAGCTATATCGTCTTAGCAGTAGTTGGCTTGCATGGCTAGCGCTACCACTTACTGCACACACCCAAACGTTACCTTGTTTAAGCTTGCCTCAAAAACATGCCATGATGGTGACGTTACGCACAGGCAAAGGTGCCAATTGGCAATTAAAAATCGCGCTCAATACGTTGATACACTTTATAAATGATAGATTTATCAGCGATAATATTATAAGCGATAAAGATAAGATTGAGCTGACGTTTACACCATTAGGGCGGCAGCAGCGCGTTCAAACCACGCTAGCCACTCGTCCGCAAGCGGGCAAAAAACTCTATCAAACACTTGGCGTGCCTGTTTGGCTGCGTGATAGCTTGGTGGTTGTTAGTATTGTCTTCGCTCATAAAGATGAAGCGTTACCGTTATTGCTAGTATCGCCATTTGAAAGTTGGGTGCTAGGGACTGATAAATCGTTGGAAAACGTTAAAAATGATAGTGGTTTCTTAGCTAGTGCTATCAAAAATATCTTAAGCATATAGCCAGTATGCAATAAAATCGTTACGTTAATCGGTTTTTGAGGTGATTGGACTACAGATAAATTTCTTTAATGCTCGTGGCAGTATGGTAGACTAAGTGTCATTTTAGATGTCATGATATACGTTTGAAAACTATACCTTTGGATACTTTGCGTTTTGTTAGTGAGGAATAATAATGTCAGTACTCGACAATAAAAAAATCAGCTTTATCGGTGGCGGAAACATGGCGCAAGCTTTGATAAGTGGGCTTATTGCCTGCGGTGTCAAACCTGAGCTAATCACCGTATCAGCACCTAGCGCTGAGACACGTCAGCAGTTTGCAGATCAAAAGATGAATACGGTTGATGCAAGTGTAGACCCAAAGGCTGCGATCATTGATGCTGACGTCGTCGTCTTAGCGGTAAAACCTCAAGTCATGAATAAAGTTGTCAGCGCTTTTGCTGATGCCTTAGACAACCAATTAGTGATATCAGTGGCAGCAGGGTTATCGACTGATGACCTCTCTAGTATGCTTGGTGGCTACCCTAATGTCGTACGTGCCATGCCCAATACGCCCTCCAAAATACAGATGGGGGCAACTGGGTTGTATGCATCCGCTGACCTTGACGAGTCGCAAAAGCAGTTGGCAACGGCGGTGATGGAAGCGTCAGGTCTGGCTATGTGGGTAGATGATGAGACACATATGCATGCTGTAACGGCCGTTTCTGGTTCTGCACCAGCCTATGTGTTTTATTTTATTGAATCAATGATTGATGGCGCCGTGGCGCTCGGTCTGGACAAAGAGCAAGCCTCAGCTCTAGCTATGCAGACGGTACTAGGTGCAGCTAAAATGACTATCGAGAGTGATGATAGTCCAAGTGAGCTACGCCGTAAAGTCATGTCACCGAATGGCACCACACAAGCCGCTATCGAATCTATGCAAAGTAATGAGATTGGTCGCCAAATCGGCGAGGCCATGCAAGCTTGTTACGACCGTAGTCAAGCGCTTAGTACAGAAAATAAATAAGAATTTAGCCCAGTAAAATTCTCCTTTAATACAAATAAGCCACCATCTTAAAAATATTTATTCGTGGCACATTGAGTAGCGTTTTATGAACAACACGTTGTTGCAAATTTTTGACTTAGTGACTACCTTCGCTATGATGCTAGTATTTATCCGTTTTATGCTGCAGTTTGCTGGAATGGATGAGAGAAACCCTATGATTGCGCCTGCTTATAAGGCCACGCGCATTGTAGATACGTTTGGGCGTATTTTTCCGACAGTTGCGCAAGGGCGTATCAGTATTGCGGCCATTGTATTGATGTTTTTAATCCGTCTCGTTGATATCTCTGGCAAAGCGGCGCTGATGCATAAAGGTATTGCACCTGCGCCGTTGTTTTTTGCTGGTACCACCAGTTTGGTTTTAGACTTTTTGCGCATGTGTCGCTATTTGGTCATTGGTTCTATTATCGTAAGTTGGATTGTGGTATTTACCCGATCTGAGCACCCGATCATTGGTATTATTATTAATTTAGCTGAACCTATCTTAGCGCCGTTTCGCCGCATTACACCAAATTTAGGCATGCTTGATTTATCACCGATGGTTGCCTTTATTGCCTTTCTTTTACTCGAGATGTTTATCGGCGGTTTGGCCTCAAGCTTTATGCCGATGTTAGGCTAAGCTGTATTTAATTTAGTATTGAGTACTATTTTAAAATATATTCTAAAGACTACTTAATACAAAAAAGACGCTCTCATCATAGGGCGTCTTTTTTATTTTTAGTTAAAGCTATTTTTATAAACTTACTTCTAGCTTACCCTTACTTAAAAGCTATAAAGCGATTCGGTATCAGTTGGGCACTGCTGTCTTCAGGATGTGGACGATCTGCTGCCACCAATGTCTGCATAATCCATCGATCAGCAGCTTTGATAGCTGTAATCAGCTCATCACCTAGAGCTAAGCGTCCTGCGATAAAGCTGGCCAGTGAGCAGCCAGAGCCATGAAATTCACCGTTTAGGCGCGGCAACGTACTTTGGTGTACCATGTCACTTTTAACGTATAAGTATTGCTCGATATCACCGCTGTCAAAGTCATGTGAGGTTTTGACCAGTACGGCATGTGTGCCTTGTGCACATAGTTTTTGTGCACCACTATGTAAGTCCTGCTCTCCGCTTAACGCCCTTAGCTCATGCGTGTTTGGCGTGATAAGTGTGGCATAGGGGAGCAGCTCTCTAAAAGCTGCGACAAGCGTTTGCTCGTCGCCCAAGCTGCCCCCGCTATTGGCAACGAGTACAGGGTCAAGAACAAAGGGGGTATCACTGCTAATTGTCTGCTCTGCAAATAAGCGTGTCAGCATAGCGATGTTATCTGTGGTGCCAAGCATGCCTGATTTTATCACGTGAACCGGCAAATCATTAAGAACTACTGTTGCCTGATCTTTTACTAAGGTTGCAGCGCAGGCTTCAAAACCGAATACTTGCTGTGAGCTTTGAACAGTGATGGCAGTACACGCGACAGCTGCGTGTCCACCTGCTGCCCCTATCGCTTCGATATCTGCTTGTAGCCCTGCACCCCCTGAGGGATCTAATCCAGAAAAACATAAAACAACTGGTCGCATAGCCTTCCTTTATCTATTTTGTTATGTTGGTTAAAGCTTGCTAAAAATTAACGCAATTTAGCGCTTATTAATTACTATAGCCATCTCAAGCCAAAAAAGCCACAACAGTAGGCTGCTACTTGTCTCTCGTTTAATTTGAATAATTAAGAAATAAGGCTAAGTCGTTGAAAAATAGAAATTATTGCATTCTTCAAAAGAGTATTATTTAAAATTTATGAGAAAGTGTCATGAAAATGATGGGTAACGCTTGCAATTCGTTTTGGCTTTGTTATAATACTCGCCCACGACATAAGACGTATCAACAAGCATTGATACTACAGTTTAAAGATATATTTCTTAAAATAATATTTAATAAATATTTCGATAAGTGTCTTAAATCGTTCGGTGAAGTGGGTGAGTGGCTGAAACCAGTTCCCTGCTAAGGAACCATACGTGTAAGCGTATCGAGGGTTCGAATCCCTCCTTCACCGCCATTTATTCGGTTTATTGTTAGATTGTAATGCAGTAAGTCGATGTCAGATATATTTGTAATTAGAATAGAAAAAAATTTTATTTTAATGAATAAAAAATATTGACATCAGCTGGATTATCTATATAATAGCCAACCTAATTTACTGTAAATGTTATTTAAAATACAGTGGATGATGTGCAAAATACGCGCCTGTAGCTCAGTTGGATAGAGCACTTGGCTACGAACTAAGGGGTCGGGAGTTCGAATCTCTCCAGGCGCACCATTTGCATAATAGCTTGTCTTATTAAGCTTCGAGCTAAAAACTAAATCAATCGCCTGTCTTATGACAATTTGGCGATTTTTTTATGTCTGCTGTTTTTGTAATAAGGGTTGTTTGTCTTATCTTTATATACTTCAAGTTTTAAATATTACAACACGTTTTCGACGCATCATCATTTTTATAATATGTATACTTCTGGGGCTTGGTATAAGTGTACGATAAGCACCCAAATTACGGTACAATAGTGTCATTATTTTCGCTTGCTATGAGCTTGTATCATGTCAAAAAGTACACCGAAGACTGTCCTTAAGTCAAAGTCTCCAAAAAAGAACACCTCTCAACAGCCCGTCCCTCATATTGAAGAGCCTACTATTGCCAAACCGACGACCCGTGTCGTTGCTATCTTATATGATGGGATGCTGATTTTGGCATTGTTGTTTTTGGTGGGGACGATGCTGACGGTGATTGGTACGCTATTGACCATGGAGACAGGGACGCAGTCTGAAGAGGCGCAGTCGCTACCCAGATGGTATCAGAACGTCGTTATGACACCTTCTTTTATACTGACGCTAGTAGCCTTCTATGGCGTGTTTTGGCGACGTGGTGGTCAAACACTGGGCATGCAAACATGGCGATTAAAAACGGTCAATAATGCTGGGCATTTGCTAACATGGGGGCAGTCATTCAAGCGAATTTTAGCAGCGGCATTAATGCCGTTAATTTTCGGTATCATTGGCAGTCTGATAGGAGGCTCGCGTGCCGTCCTGCTGACCAGTGCCTTTTTGGGTTTGGTATTTAACTATGTATTTTGCTTGTTTAATCGTCGGGGCCTAGCAGTGCAAGATATGCTATCAAACACCATTACCCTAAAGATGCCAAAAGTAGCGCATGAAGGTCTATGGCGTGGCTTTAAGAACCGCAAGCAGAGCAAATAATCAAAAGACATCAGCATCATCAGCCCATCGATGATGATACCACCTGTTATACAATGGCCGTTTGAACCAGCCATACCGTATAGCCAGTAAACAGTAGTATCATTGTAACGCCAGAGGTACGACCAAATCTTCGATTAGATATAAAAGCAAATGCACACATTATAAAGAGTAGAGAGGTAATCAGTGCCATTACCAATACATCACGAGATAAAATCATTGGGTTGGTTGTAATCGGTGCGATAACAGCCGCTAGCCCTACCACTCCTAACGTATTAAAGATATTGGAGCCAATGATGTTGCCAAGTGCCATATCGTGCTCACCGTGACGCGCTGCAGCGAGGCTTGCCACCAACTCTGGTAGGGACGTGCCAACAGCGACGATGGTCAGACCAATAATCAACTCGCTTAATCCCCAAAATGTCGCCATCTCAATTGCACCCCAAACAATCGCTCGTGAGCTTAAGACCAGCATCAGCATACCCACAAACAAGCTACCCAAACCCCGTGCCAAACTTGGTTCTATATAACCTGAATCAGTGCTTTTTATCCCTAAGCTTTCTATTGTATTGTTTGTGACCGGAACAATTTTTACTGTATCGCTGTCTTCGATGACATCGTTTTTCGGCTTTGAGCTGCCCTCACGTAGGCTCAGCACGATTTGGATGCTCAAGACCATGACTAATAAGGTTAGTAATGAGATACCATCGTTCAAGCTTAGTACGCCATCACGCAATTGCCATGCTGACAGAGCAGTAATGAGTAATAGCATAGGTAAGTCACGTGCTACAATACCTTTATGAATCACAATGGGGCTGATGAGAACGGTCGCCCCCAAGACTAACGCAATGTTGATGATGTTTGAGCCGTAAGCATTACCTAAGGCAAGCTCAGGACTACCATCTAGCGCTGCTAATATCGATACCACCATCTCAGGTGCGGAGGTACCCAATCCTAAGATCAACACCCCAATCAGAAAACTAGGTACACCTAATGTCTTTGCTAATGCGGTTGCGCCATCAATGAATACATCAGCACTCCAAACCAGAATGGCCAAACCAATCAGTATCGCAACACCTGCCAACCACATGGGTACTTTCCTTCAAAAATGATGAATTATTAAATCTGGATTGATATAAAAAAAGCCGAACCACAATGTGGATTCAGCTTTTGTATCGGAATAAATAGTTTTGCAAAGTTTAATGCAGGCTAACTATAAAGATAGGCGCTTTTGACTTTTTATCGGAACTATTAAGCCACTTGCACAGGGATAATATTTGCAGTGTCTTTAACGGTGTTATCTTCATTACAATAAACCAGTTTTGGCTGGTAGGTCGAGGCTTCAACTTCGTCAAAATGAGCATAAGCGCAAATAATGACGATATCACCCAAGTCTGCCATGTGAGCGGCGGCACCATTTAATGAGATAATACCAGAGCCAGCTTCAGCGCGAATAGCGTAGGTGCGAAAGCGCTTACCATTGGTGACATTATAGATGTCGATAGATTCGTTCTCGCGTAATCCAGCAAGATCTAATAAATCGCCATCGATACCGCATGAGCCTTCATAATGGAGCTCAGCATGCGTGACGCGGGCACGGTGCAATTTGCATTTAAGCATATTAAGTAGCATGAATTGCTTCCTTAGCGTAACAAAAGTAATCAGTTAATGGGGGCAGATACATAAAAATTAAAGGTTAAATCAAGACCTTATAAAGTTTGTGCTACCTACCGACTGATAAAGCCAAGATAGCATCATCAGTTTTAGGTAAATTTAACCAAAAGTATCATACCGTTTAGGCAGGTAGTTTAAAACTATTAATTTGCGAACGCGCGCGTTCAATATCGCCCTCTAATAATAAAGGTAGCGCTTCAAAAGCTGTCGTGAGTGCACTATCGATCGCAATTTGTTCATCAGGCGATGCTTTAGAGAGCACATGTCCGCTCACTTTAGACTTATGTCCTGGATGCCCAATACCGACGCGCAAGCGATGAAAGTCGTTTCCAATATGCGGGGTAATATCACGCAGGCCATTATGACCGCCATGACCGCCCGCCGTTTTTAGCTTGATGCTACCGGCATCAATATCGAGCTCATCATGAGCGATCAGTAGCTCATCATTGGCGATATTGTAATAATTGACCATCGGCACGACTGACTGTCCCGATTTATTCATAAAAGTTAGGGGTAGTAGCAAGCGCACATCATGACCATATACTTGTCCGCGTCCGGTCACGCCATGGAACTTCTTATCAGGGCTTAAGGCAATATTAAAATGATGAGCGATATGCTGCACAAACCAAAAACCTGCATTATGGCGAGTGAACATATATTGCTCACCAGGATTACCAAGACCAACAATGAGTTTTATCGCCATAACATACCTTGCCTAAAATGAGGGTTAAGCTAACTACAAAGAGTAAAATAGTATAAAGAGTAAAATAGCCTAAAATGAATATTATTTACAAAAATAACGCTGTCAGCTATTTTTGTAAATAATACTAGCAAAAACAGCAGGAGACAATGATCACCTGCTGTTTCTTTATCAACAAAATTGCTACTATTATAAATACAGTAGAGCGGTGTCTACTGATTGATAATCAATTATTCAGCGTCTTTGTCGTCAGCTTTGTCAGCTTGCTCGGTAGCTGGTACTTCGTCAGCATCAACTTCCTCAGCATCTTCGTCAACTTCTTCAACCGTTGGTGGCTGCATGTTAACGATAGTACGGTCGTGCGCATCTTCCATATCAAGATCAAAGATAATCACGCCTTCAGGTAAGTCGATGTCTGATAAGCGGAATAGATCGCCGATTTCCATACCTGATACATCTACTTCTAGATACTCAGGTAGCTGTGATGGTAGGCAAACGATTTCAACTTCAGTAACCAACGTAGATAGGATACCGCCTGCTTTTGTACCAGGAGCTTCTTCACGACCAGCGAAATGCACAGGAACGTTCATGTTGATCTTTTGGCCTTTGATAATGCGCTGAAAGTCAGCATGCATTGGAAAGCCTTTAGCAGGATGACGCTGTAAGTCTTTAATAACGACTTGATGTTCTTCACCTTTATCAGTCGTGATCGTCAAGATTTGTGAAAAGAAGGCTTCGTATTCAAGCGACTTTACCATCTCATTTAATTTAATTGAGATAGCCGTTGGTTCTTCACCGCCACCATAAATGATAGCAGGAACTAAGTTCTGCTTACGTAGGCGGCGGCTCGCACCTTTACCTTGTTGTTCAGCAGAGCGGTCAACCGCATTAATTGCAAAATGATCGATAGTCATGGATATAATCCTATAGAGTGTATGTGAAGTATCTACCAGTAACCTAAGACTTGCGACCAGTCTTCTACCGGATAATCGATACCTTAAATAGTATGAGTCACACCGCTAAGCCTCAAATGCTTAAAACTTACGAATAACGCATACAGGCGCGCATTATACGTGTTTTTGCAGCAATAATAAAGGCTTAGATAATTTGATGAAGATTAAGAAGCTCTTACGTGACAAATGATAGACGGTTGACCATGAGCAAAAATATTAAAGCAAAAAAAAGCGCTAAAGTTAACCTTTAGCGCTAATCATTAAGTAATCAGAATCATAAATATCAAATAATAAAAATATAATCTTTAAGCATCAAACATAGCGCTGATTGACTCTTCATTATTGATACGGCGTAAGCTTTCAGCCAGCATCGGAGCTATAGAGACTTGACGGATTTTGCTACATGCTTGCGCAGCAGGAGACAATGGAATGGTGTCAGTCACGACCACTTCGTCCAATGCCGATTCGCTGATATTTTTTAGAGCATTACCTGATAGGACAGGGTGAGTGATATAAGCCAATACACGACGGGCGCCGTTTTCTTTTAAGGCTTCAGCCGCTTTGCATAGCGTACCTGCCGTATCGACCATATCGTCAACGATAACGCAGTCACGATCACGAACATCACCGATGATATGCATGACTTGTGACTCGTTGGCACGGGCACGGCGTTTATCGATAATCGCCATATCAGTATCACCTAATTGCTTGGCCATTGCGCGCGCACGAACCACACCGCCAACGTCAGGTGAAACCACCATGATGTTGTCGTAGTCTTGCTTTTGCAAATCGTTCAAAAGGACGGGTGTGCCGTAGATGTTATCTACAGGAATGTCGAAGAAACCTTGAATCTGATCTGAGTGTAGATCCACCGTCATGACGCGATCAATGCTAACGATATTTAGCATGTCAGCGACGACTTTGGCCGAGATAGGTACGCGAGCAGAACGAGGACGACGGTCTTGACGCGCATAACCAAAATACGGCATAACTGCTGTAATACGGCCAGCACTAGAACGACGAAGCGCATCCGCCATCATCATGATTTCCATCAAATTATCGTTGGTTGGTGCACAAGTCGGCTGCATAATAAACACGTCTTTACCGCGTACGTGTTCTTTGATTTCCACAGCAATTTCGCCATCAGAAAAACGGGTGATGTCAGCTTTACCAAGAGGGATGTGTAGGTGGTCGGCGACGGTTTTCGCAAGTTCTGGATGGGCATTGCCCGTAAAAATTGCCAAATAAGGCATGACTGAAGTCCTATTTATTGACTCAAGCAGCGACCACTAAGCAGTGTCTAACTGCCCAAATAAAGAAAAGAGTGGTGAAAATAATTGAAGACTACTTTTACAGTAAAAAATGGCAGGGGTAGCTGGACTCGAACCAACGGATGTCAGGATCAAAACCTGATGCCTTACCAACTTGGCTAT
>NZ_JBPYDE010000021.1:0-30063 GCF_051847555.1 Psychrobacter sp. 1Y4
ATACTTATATACTTATATACTTATATACTTATATACTTATATACTTATATACTTATATACTTATATACTTATATACTTATATACTCAATGCATGCTACAGGGATCTGTATTTATGAAGGTAATCGCGGTATTAAATCAAAAGGGTGGCAGCGGCAAGACTACCATCGCAACGCATCTGGCTCGTGGCTTACAGCTGAAAGGCCATAGTGTTCTGCTAGTAGATAGCGATCAGCAGGGCAGTGCGCGTGACTGGAGAGCGGTTGATGAAGACAATCCGGTACCAGTGATCGGGCTTGATAGACCAACACTTGATAAAGATTTAAAAAGCGTCTCTGATAAGGATTATGTGGTGATCGATGGATCGCCGCAAGCTACTAGTCTGGCTATTTCTGCTATAAAAGCGGCTGATTTTATATTGATTCCGGTGCAGCCGAGCCCCTATGATATCTGGGCGACCAGCGATTTGGTTGATTTAGTGCAGCAGCGTATTGAGATGATGGATGGCCAACTAAAGGCAGCCTTTGTCGTCTCACGCGCCATTCAAAATACCAATATTGGTAAAGAGGTTGCAACCGCGCTGCTTGATTATAATCTTCCAGTATTAGAAACCAGAGTGATACAGCGAGTTGCTTATCCTAATAGTGCTGCCCTTGGTAAGACAGTATTTGATACTGAATCGCCTAATAGCAATGCGATACAAGAGATAACCGCATTGGTCAGTGAGATTCAAACATTTTTTGATGAGGAGTAAGTCATGAGTTTATCAGCAGGTCGCCCTAGTAAGAATGTTAAGGATCAGTTAGTTCTGTCGGATGTGACGGACAGTCCCAAAAAGACGGTACGCGTAAATTTTAATCTAGATGAAGATAAACACATTGCGCTCAAACGGTACGCGCTTGAAAGCCGAAAAACGGTTACTGAGCTGTTGACTGAAATGATTGAGGAAAAGTTGGTTGAGCGATAAAAATTAGACATGGAAAAGCTATATCAGTTGTCAGTTATAGGATTGTAGGGCTGATTTTTTTACAACATCTATTCAGCCAGTATTTTTTCATATTGACAGACTAGTGATGAGTATTTTTATCGTTGGTCTGTTACTGTTAACCTATACGTATCTAGCGCCTTATTTGCCTAAAAAATTGGCCTAACCATACGCCAGCGTGCTGATTATTAATGCGTTGGCTTAATTATATAGCTGAAGGTGGAAATGTTTAACGTTCATTCATCACAGAAAAAAGCCGTTGAGCATCACCAAGGGCCGCTACTAATAATTGCAGGTCCAGGATCTGGAAAAACTTATACACTAGTTGAGCGCATCATGAACCTTATTCATGTACATAGTGCAAAACCAGAAGAGTTGCTTGTTGTTACCTTCACAGAAAAAGCGGCGCAAGAGCTGAAGACGCGTATTTCTAATCGCTTGTTAGAACTAGGGTCTTTGTTCAATGTGAACGAGATGTATTTGGGGACATTTCATTCGATATGCTTGCGCATTCTCGAAGAGTATCGCGATTTCACGCGACTCAAGCGCAGTTTCGTGCTTATGGATCAGTTCGACCAACAGTATTTTTTATATCAAAGACTACGCGATTTTAAAGATATTGATGGCATAGAGCATATTCAAGGCGAACACAAGATCCCTGCGTGGGCAAAGTCTGAAAATCTACTTGGGTGGTTGAATAAGGCGTCAGAAGAGGTTCTTGATATCGACAAACTGGTTGCTTCACCAGATGAAGCGATCTCTGCGCTTGGCGAGGCCTACAAGGTTTATCATGGACTTTTATTGAGCGAGAATGCTTTAGATTTTTCTTGTATTCAACTTGAAACACTCGTGCTTCTGCAGCAGCATCCGTATATTCTAGAAGAATTGACCAACAAGATTACTTATTTGATGGTCGATGAATATCAAGATACTAACACCATTCAAGAGCACTTACTGCAGCTATTAATGGGCTCCAAGCGTAATTTATGTGTAGTTGGAGATGACGACCAGGCTCTCTACCGCTTCCGCGGTGCAAGTGTGCGTAATATCCTAGAATTTCCTGCTCAGTTTGCTCCAAATGAGTGTCAACAAGTAAAGCTATCGGTTAATTATCGTTCGCACCCTGATATTGTTAGGTTTTATGACTCCTATATGGGAGATAAACCTTGGATACGTGAAGGTGTGAATTATCGTTATGCTAAAACAATACGCCCGCGTGAGGGTGAATTTAAGACAGGGCCTACGGTCGTCAGCGCGATTACACCAGAAGGTGATGATTGGCATGAAGATGTCTATCAAATGCTCATTCATCTAAAACAAAACGGTAAACTGACGGACTGGAACCAAGCGGCATTTCTATTTCGTTCTGTTAAATCAGATAAGGTTCGAGCGCTTGCTCAGTCCTTAGAAGAAAAAGGCATTCCAGTTTACTCTCCGCGTGCTAATCTGTTTTTCGAGCGTGAAGAAATCCGTTACATGTTAGGTGTGTTTAATTTTATTTTTCCTATGGTGATGGTTGAGCGCAAGAAAAAAATAGCAGATGGACGTAGGCTTCCGATATGGGACTACTATACCAATCATTGCTTAGCACCGTTTATGGCGAAGCTAAAAGAACCAGAACAAGCAGACTTACTTAAATGGTGTCAGCAGAAAGCGAAAGCACACATAGGGCTAACCAAGAATACTGATTCAGCTTTTCTCAGTCTATTTTATGAGTTATTGCAGTTTCCGTTATTCTCAAATTATCTTGAGCAGCACAACGGTAACGAACGCGCTCAGCGTAACCTCGCTCAACTCAGTCGAATGCTTGGTAAGTTTGAATATTTGCATCGAATAAGTATTCTGAACCCTAAGTATTTACTTTCTAACCTAACTTCTTTATTTGATAATTTCTTAAAGTTTTTATTTGAAGGTGGGATAGACGAATACGAAGATATGTCCGAATATGCACCATCAGGGTGCGTGTCCTTTTTAACTATTCACCAGTCCAAAGGGTTAGAGTTTCCGATAGTTTTTGTTGGTTCACTTGAGGGTGTTCCGCGTAAACAATACACCGATCTTGATGAAATTATTGAACATCAATACATGGCCAAGCCCCCTTTTGAGCCATTAGATGACACTAAGTATTTCGATTTTTGGCGTTTGTTCTATACCGCTTTTTCAAGGCCACAAAACTTGTTAGTTCTAACTGGGCAAGAAAAATCAGGACATGGCAGAACGCCTTCCAAGCATTTCACCGACTACACCACCAAGCTTCCTTATTGGCGTGATGTAAAGCACACGCTTGCTGAAATAGAATTTGAGCAAGTAAAAGATGTGAACATCAAGCATGAGTATGCCTTTACCTCTCACATTACCTTATTCGAGACCTGCGCAGAGCAATATCGATTATTCAAAGAGCTCGAATTCCAACCCGTAAAAGCAAGCCCGATGCTATTTGGTACTTTAATCCATGAGACTCTAGAAGATGTCCATAAGTCGGTAATTCGTGGCGAAACTGAGCTGCTAACGAGAGATAATATTGAAAGCTGGCTTTTAAGTAACTACCAGAACTTAGCCAATCGTGAACGTATGTATTTAGGGGAGTCGACATTAGGCGCGGCACTAAAACATGTGATGCGTTATGTTGAGCGAAAGGGTAATGATTGGTCAGATATACAAGAAACCGAATTTGATATCTCGTTAGTCAAAGAACGTTATGTGTTAAGGGGTAACGTAGATTTGATTAAAGGGGAAGGCAATAGCGTTGAGATCGTTGATTTCAAATCAGAGCGTAAGCCAGATATTGAAAAAGACAGGGAGCGCATCTTACATCATCAGCGTCAGTTAGAAATTTATGCGCATTTGGTGGAAGCAAACAGCGATTACAAAGTCAGTAAGATGCACTTATATTTTACTGGTGAAACAACAGGCTTGCCGACCATTAGCTTTAATAACAGCACCTCAGCAATCGGTCATACTATTCAACAGTTTGATAGTATTGTTGATAGAATTGAAAGCAAAGACTTTTCGCTGAAAGCGCGACCAGATAAAACATGTGTGGATTGCAGCGCGCGCGCCTATTGCGACCGTAAGAATTGGACATTTTGTGCTTAGCTTTAGCTAAGTAATACGAAAATTAAGAGAATAAATCATGTCAAACGATCAGATCAATGTAGAACACTACGAATTTGAAGAGCCAATTAAAGGCTACCCAGAACTTAGATGGCAAGGCAAACGCCCTTTCCGTTCAACGCAATACTTCCCCGCTCAGCTCAAAGAAGTCTATGGCCAAGAAGATGACTCAGGTTGGATTAATAAAATTTTCTGGGGTGATAATCTTCAGGTGATGAGTCATTTGTTGAAAGAATTTCGTGGCAAAGTAGATTTGATTTACATCGACCCCCCGTTTGATTCGAAGGCAGACTATAAAAAGACAGTAAAAGTAAAATCTAAATCTGTTAAAAACGACTCGGGATCTTTTGAAGAAAAACAATATACAGATATATGGTCAAATGATGAGTTTTTACAGTTCATGTATGAGAGATTAACTTTGATGAAAGAGTTACTGTCTCCAAACGGAAGTATTTTCCTTCATTGCGACTATAGAAAGTCTAGTCACTTGCGATTGATGATGGATGAGATATTTGGTGTAGATAGTTTTAGAGCTAATATTTGTTGGCGAAGCATGACAGCAAGTGGATTTAAAGGCAAAACAAGTCTAGGAAAAAGCCATGCTGATATTTTATATTTTTCTAAGTCAGAGAACTATAAATATTTTCCTATCTATAAACCATACTCAGATGAATATATTAAAGAAAGATTTAGCAAAGTTGATGAGAATGGTCGTAAATTTAAGGATGAAAAAGTAGGTTCAGCCACCCCTCAAGAGACTATTGATAGATGGAGGACAGAAGGTCGGATCTATATTACAAGTACTGGCGGTTTTCGTGTTAAACACTATCTTGATGAAGCTAAAGGAATGATAGTAGATGATATTTGGACAGATATTTATGGTGAAAACTCACAATCAAAAGATTTAACAGGGTATCCAACCCAGAAACCAAGTGCACTTCTGGAACGAATTATTTCAATGACAACTGAAAAAGGAGATATTGTATTTGACTGCTTTATGGGGTCAGGAACGACACAAGCAGTAGCTAACAAATTGAATCGTCGTTTTATTGGTGCTGATATCAATCTAGGTGCAATTCAAACAACGACAAAGCGTTTAGCAAGCACAAATGCAAATTTTGAAGTATATAACGTCAATAATTATGAAGTTTTCCGAAATCCAGTTGAGGCAAAAGAGTTACTAATCGAAGCATTAGAAATTCAAAAGCTCGATGCAACTTCAGTCTACGACGGTGAAAAAGACGGCTATAAAGTCAAAATAATGCCGGTTAACCGCATTGCGACTAAAGAAGATTTGAATGAGTTAATCGCAAACTTTCCTTACAAGCAATTTGAATCGCGTAAAGAAGCCAACCCGAATCAACCAGTAGAAGAAATCATGCTGGTATGTATGGGGCATGAACCAAGCTTAGGTGCCACGCTAGAGAATGAATCGGGCTATAAACTTAAGGTAAAAGTAGTCGATATTCTTCGCGACAAATCTGACCTGATGTTCAAATACGATTCAGAAGCAGCCATTAAGATTGAAGACAATAAATTGATCATTGAAGCCTTCTATCCACGTAACTTGCTTCAAAAACTTAGCCAACAAAAAGACGATGTGGAAGAGTGGCGTGAGATGGTCGAGTCCATAATGATCGACTGGAACTTCGATGGCGCGGTGATGGAGCCCGTAGTAATCGATATCCCATCTAAAGATGAGTTCGTCGTTGGTGAATATGATATCCCAGAAGGGGCTAGCAACATCAAAGTGAAAATCACTGACTTACTTTCAGAGTCTTACGAAGAGGTGATCGTTCATGGCTAAGAATGCCCAAGACAACTTCGAGTTAAATAACTCGTTTTACGTACACTTGCATGAATTCTATAAAATTCATCGTGGCACCATACGTAAAAATTACACTCGCCTAAGTAAAGCCTTCTTAGACTTCAACGAGCCATCGCGCCCAGGTAGCTTTTTACGTGTGCCTCAGTTTGAAGCTCTAGAAATCTATGTATTCCTAAAGGAGTTTTTAGATAACAAACCCGTCTTCCAACTGTTTGAAGATTGGTATACCAACCAAGGTAAATTTGCAGAGCGCGTATCTGGTATCAGCACTATAGATGGCCAGATCATGCAAGGGGATATGTTCTGGGAGATGTCTGAAAAAGACTACAAAGGCATTTTCAGAAAGATGAAAGCCAGCAACGGCGGCCGCCTTTACCCTAACTATATTTTCGCCCTGACCATGGGTACCGGAAAAACCATCCTCATGGCCACTTGTATCTTCTATGATTTCTTAGCCGGTAACAAAAAAGGTAAAGATGAGCGTTTTATTCAAAACGCACTGATTTTCGCTCCAGATAAAACGGTATTGCAGTCTTTGCGAGAAATTGAATCCTTCGATCATTCTAAAGTTGTGCCGCCGGAGTACATGCCAATTGTCGCGGAATTCAAGTTCCACTATCTTGAAGATGCTGGCGTCTCGCTCAACACCATGGACGGCTCTAAGTTCAATATTATCGTATCGAATAGCCAGAAAATCATCTTACGTCGCGATAGCAAAGGTAAATCGACGGCTGATAAGCTCTTCAGCTCCAGCAAAGCCATGTATCAAGGCCTGGGCGATGTAGAAGATGAAGCGATGGCTATGCTTGGTCTAGACGACGATTCTATCGCTGCCGCGCCTCAAGATGAAGCAGACCTTGTGACTAACCAGCGTTTCGAGAAAATTAAGCGGCTTCCTCAATTAGGTATCTTTGTTGACGAAGCCCACCACGCATTTGGTGCAAAACTTGCCAAAGATATGGGTATAAAAGCCGATAATACGGCGAACTCATTGCGTAAAACCATTGATGAGCTGGCGCTAAATTTGAAACAAGCTGGAACTCGAGTGGTGGGTTGTTATAACTACACCGGTACACCTTATGTAGGTAAAGATGTTTTACCAGAAGTGGTTTATGCCTATGGGCTGCGCAAGGCGATTGATAACAATTACTTGAAGCAAGTTAAGCTTAATGGCTATAGCAATACGCGCCACGAGGAGTTCTTAGAGATAGCCATCAATGATTTCTTAGCAAATGCTGATGAGATTGGACGCCCTGAGAATATACTGCCAAAGATGGCAATTTTTGGTACGACTATTGAGGAGCTGACGACTGAAATTCGGCCAGCTGTAGAGAAAGTACTAGCGAAGCACGGTATCTCTTCTGACCGTATTTTGATTAACGTCGGTGATCCAAAATATACCACCGACGACGATATCCGCGAATTTAACCGCTTAGATAGCCCGAACTCAGAAAAACAGTTCATCTTACTCGTGAATAAAGGCCGAGAAGGTTGGAACTGTCGTTCTCTGTTTTCAGTTGCGCTTTATCGTGAGCCAAAATCTAAGGTGTTCATACTTCAAGCGACTATGCGTTGTTTACGTGCCATAGGTGACAGACAGCATATTGGCCATATTTATCTTACTAAAGAGAACATGGCACTTTTGGACAAGGAGCTTCAAGCGAACTTCCGTATCTCAACAGATGAGCTCAAAGAGCCTGATCCAAGCAAAGAAACGGTACATGTAAGAGTTGAGCAACCAAGTATCAAAGTGCTTATCAAACGAGAGCGTCGTCAATTTAAGTTGATTGAAAAAGAAGATTTAGAAAATGGCTATAAACTAGGGCTTGATGAGGTTGTTCTTGATGACTATCGACTTATCCATGAAACTCAGCAAGGGCTATTGATGCCTGATGATATTGGAACTGTGAAAAAGCGTCCTAGACAAGATCTTTCTTTCCTAAAAGAGCAGCGTACTTTTACCAAACTATCATTAGTTGCTGATATCGCTCGATATATTAATAAGCCTTGTTTGGCAGTTGAAAAAATTATCGCAGCTACAGAAGAAGGCTTTGATGGTATCTTAGAGTTGGTAAATCAGTTTAATGAAATACTGTACGACCAAGTAATTCCGCGACTTTTCAAAGCGATGTACGATATAACATGGAAGAGTGATGATGAGGAGGTTGAAGTTGAATTAGTGAAAGAGCCACCTATAGACCCTGGGTATTATCCGGTAACAGCCTCTAAAGATAAGATTATTAGAAAATCATCTTCAGAAATTGCAGAACTAACTGGGAAAAGTTTCCATCTAGACAACTACTGTTTCGATTCAAATCCAGAGCGCCAGTTCTTCTGGGATATGTTACACGATAAAAAAGTTGATAAGATTTGGTTTACTGGGATGTTAACGCATGGTCAAAGTGATTTTGTAATTCGTTACGTGGACACAGAAACGCAGCGCGTACGTAGTTATTACCCTGACTTCTTGATTAAGAAACAAGATGGCTCTTATGTAATGGTGGAAGTCAAAGGTGAGGACAGGATTGATACTCAAAACGTAAAAGATAAGAAAGACGCCGCAGAACTTATGGGCGTAGCATCAGGTATTGGCTACGAGATAATTGCGGGTAAATCCGCATACTCTGGAAGCTATGATCGAGGTTTTCTGAACTAATTTAGATTTTGGGGCTGTAAACCAGTTTCTTAACTCTTTTATAGTAAAATTCAATCGTGCGGGATTTTTAATTGGTGTTCATAATGCGTCAATTAGAACGTTGATCAATAGAGAGAAGTGTCCATATAAGTTGATTACAACCTATATGGACAATAACTAGAAGCCTAGACCTACTTGCTCAGGTGTTGAAAGCCTTCCATTTGATTCTTTCAGGTTGCTAGGTAAAGAATTCTCTATATCCTTTGGATTAATTACTATGGCTTGTGGACCATCTTCCTTTATGATTTGTCGATTTAAATCGTACTTAGGATTGTTCTGATAGTCTTCGTTATATATTACAGCCCGCTTAATATCATATTCTTTAGCTTTCTCCATAGCATGACGGGAACCACTGTCTGGTTTAGGATTATTGGGATCAAGGCTTGTTTTACTATAACTCGCACTCAATACCACCAAATCACTAAAAAGTGCTTGCAAGCGATCTCTTTTCACATATCTACCTGCTTGTTCTCTAAAATTAGCAGGTGATGGTGACGTTAAATATTCAGTAATTAGCAGACCTTGGTTTTCAACAATTTCACGAGCTAAACCTATATTCTGAGCCGGTAAGATATTATTTAAAGGGCTGGGCAAAATAGCGACGGTTCGAGCATTTAATGCCAGTGCCTTTCTATGCGAGATGCTATCACAACCATTTGCTAGACCACTGACGATTGTCGCATCATGTTTTTTAATAAACTGCTCAACTACTTGGTTTTCATCAGCCTCAGTTTCTTTATCTGGATTGAGCACACCAATAACAGCAATATTATAATTATCAGGGGATAATAACTGCAAATCGCCTTTATAGAATAGGAAACTTGGAATATCACCTTTTTTCTTTAAGTCGCGACGAAGAATGGGGTAATTATCATCGCCTATTGCCACTACTCCATCACAACTATCGCCTAATTTTTCAACCAAACGTTCAAGCCTAGCTTTCATTTCTAAAAAAGACTGCTCTGTTACACTGGCATCCTTTACCGCAATGAGCTCAACGATAGCTTCATAAGGAATTCTAGTTGTAAGATTATTATTTAACCATGCCTCCCCTATACCTTTGAAGGTGCGAGCTGTTAAAACATTTAGAGCATGATCTGTTATTTTCATTAAAAACCTACTTTAATATATTCATTTAAACCAATAATTTGCTAAAAATCTTAGCAAAGGATATTTAATTATTAGCGGCCGTTGTAAAACGACCGATGAGCTGTACGAGCTATACTAAAGAAAGTTACATCCTTAGCACCATGGTCAAGTAGGCACTGAATAGCATCTTCATCTACATTAATATTTTTAGTATAAATATCGTCAATTAACAATATGTGTTTACCTTTCACTTTCTCTGAAATAGTGCAAGTATCTTTAGTAATACCGATATAAGGCATACTACCACCTCCACCACCTTTTGAGCTACGAGATAAGTGAGTGGTACAGGTATCAGTATGACGCACTATATAACCAGTTCCATCTATCAAATTTTTTCCTGAGCCTTGTATTCGAGGAACTACCTCTTTAATAGATTCAGAAAATCCTAGCTGTAGAGTAGAATAAGTGTTGATAGCTTTTGACCTAGGTATTACGCATATAGCGACTTCAGTATCTGATATTGTAGACAGAACATTAAACAATTCATCTGCAAGATTGGATTTAACTGAATTTTTAGCAGCTTCTATTTTATATCTCGGTGCGTTATTAAACGTATTTTTCAGATAGTTTATATAGTCAGGATTACCAACCTTACCGTAGCCTTGGTATACACAACGATAAAATGCTTTTATATCTTTGCTCAAGTACTCGTTTTTTACGATGGTATATTGATTCACGTCTTAATCCTCACTTATAGGCTAATCTTAGTTATATTTTTATCTGGTATTCCAGCTTCATTTGCATGGAATACCTCATTTAAATCATCCTCAAAAACTAGAACCTTTTTAGAGAAAATATTGATTTCATTAAGTGCATGTTGATACTTATTGTCTATATGCTTACAAAAAAATATTCTATCGAATAATTTAGCGCAGTTATGATGATCAAGAAGCTGAATAACTCTTTCAGGAGAGGCTTTCGTTACTAAACATACCTTAGTAGTGTTCTTATTACTAATTAAGAAATTAATTAGCTCTTTATTAAGGTAGGTATAGTCTAGAAATTGCGAGTTATATCCAATCTTCTCTTTTTGGATTTTTTCGGCTAATACCTCATTGGTGCAGTACTTATCAATTACCTCTTTAGTGATTCTTTTTACTACAGGAACTTCCATGTATGGCATATAGGAATCAATTGCTTTTCTATAAGCTAAATTGTTAGCCTGATCAGTATCAATCAAGGTGCCATCCAGATCGGTTAATATTACTTGAATATTATTCAATATATTGTGCCTCATCAATAAGTACAGGCTAGCTTAGGATATGGTCTATATCTATTCTGTGAACTGCACTTGCCTATTCTGGATTCTCTTTGAATTTAAGTAATAGTGACTCATAATCAAAATAATTACTAACCTTCAAAATATTTTCGTCTTCTAAAACTTCAATACAACTACCTGAAACCATCTTTTCTACTTCATGATCATGCTTATCATACTGTTCGTCTAATACTTGCTTAATGAGGTCCATGTTTCTGGAATCTTCAAGCAGATAGCTCGCTAAATATGAAGATAAGCTACTGGTGAACATATTTATGACAGCTTCCTGGGTCACTGTGCTGACAGTTTCTACCATTGAAGCGATTTCAGAAGGCGTTCTTACTGAGATAGTTGAATAGTGCTCATCATTACTGGCTTTTTGTGCTTCATTAAATTTTTCAAATAGTGAAGTCATTAGTATTTCCTGGTTATTTAGATAATATTTACTTATTACTAATTTTCGAATCAAATCAGCTTTGTTGTATTTTTGCCTTACTCTTATCAAGTAACTCTTTCAGGTTGTTCAAGGACTGCGGTGCTTGTCCTGATTTAAAGTGCTCATTTAAAACATGCATTTGGTTATCCAACAAACTCTCTGGATGAACACCCCTACGACTAATATTCCATAATTGCCACGAGAAATTTTTATTAGATTTAGTACTATTTTTACTTAGAAATTCAGCGTATTCCGTTATGAGTAGTGCCTCTTCACTTGAGCACTGACTCAAAAAATCTTTCAGGGACTCTTCAATAAAATCATTAATGATCTGTGAACGTGATACGCCGTCGCGTTTAGCAATCGCATCAATAATCAACAAATCGAGATTGTTAAATCTCATATTAAACTTTCTAAATTCTGGCTTATCAAAAGCCGTGGTTGGGTCTTCTAATTTATTAAAAGCCGCTTCATCAAATTCGATTTTTAAACTCATAAACTTTACCTGTATATTGCTGACAATTGATTATAGATATTTGAAACCACTACCGTTTTGTATATATTCTATGTGGCTACATTGGTTGCTAAGCTCTTTCGAGTCGCTTCATAAGATCGAGCAGACTGTTATATAGGCCATCTACTTCGGCTTTCCTTAAAACAATCTTGTCTGAATTCTTTATATTAGTTCCACAGCTTAATGCTAGAGCAACCACTGGACTAGAAATATTGCGTTGTTTCTGGCGGACTTGGCAGTGTTTAGTGGCTTTCATAATAATATTCCTTAGTAGTTTTTAAAATTTATTCAAATCATTACTTTTATAATAGTCAATAAAAAATATTTATTTTACTCGTACTAAGCTTTCTATTCATAGAGTTGTTATGATAGGTTGTTACAATACTATCTTCTGCAACTATCAAAGTAATTCCACCGGTTCTTCTTAAAAACTCAATATCTTTAAGAAGTCTTTTTAGCTTCTTCATTGCCGCCTTGCTTTCTTTTGGTGTCATACCTTGTATATCTTGGCTTAATCCACTTGCATCAAGGATTTTATTAGTATATTTCAACGCATTACTATTCATAATAGGTCCTTTTTTTTATAAGTACCGAGACTCTTTTGATTGATCACCATATGACCCATAGTATGTATGGTATTATTACAATAGTCAATATTTAAATATAAAAATAGTATATATAAAATTAGATGGATTTAAACACCTATAGGGTACACCCTAGCGAAACTACCTAAAAGGTACCAAAAACCAATTAATAGACTGGGTAAAATAGACTAACGCAGTAAAGCTACTTCAAACGCACTATCATTAACCTATACCTAAAACATAAAACCTTTAAATGATAACCTATCTATCATTAGACTTTTTTATGTTATTAAATGATAGTAATATCTTGCTATTATCAATGAACATTAATTATTAAGTCTAAATAATAGAGGTGGCGTTATGACTGTTCGTATTTATGTGAGAGCCAGCACTAAGGATCAAGACGCGACCAGAGCATTGTCTGACTTGATTAGCTTTAGCCAAAGCTATGATGATAACCATGTTGAGTACGTAGAGCATTTCAGTGGTACAAAGTTAGATAGACCAGCACTCACTAAGTTACTCAATGATGCTGAGCAAGGCGATATATTGCTTGTTGAGAGTGTAGATAGATTGAGTAGATTGTCTCAGGATGATTTTGCTATCTTAAAGCAGCGCATCAAAGATAAAGGTTTGCGATTGGTAGTGGCTGATCTACCAACTACACATACGGTTAGCGAGGGTATGACAGGCGACATCCTTAGGGTAATTAACAATATGCTGATCGACTTATTAGCAACGATGGCAAAGCTTGATAACGATAAGCGTAGAGAACGTATCAAGCAGGGATTAGCAAACAGTGGATATAAACCTACTGGTAAGAAAGCAAATCTAGCAAAACACAATCGTATTAGAGAATTAGACAGTCAAAATAATATGACAAAAGAGGAAATCGCTAAGGCGGTTGGTGTTGGGGTAGCTACGGTTTATCGTGTCTTAAAACAGGGTTAATAGCTGAAGTATTTTAAACATTAATTTACGTTTCTATAGACGCGATGCTATCAAATATATAATCATTAAGTTGATAGATTTTAATCATGTATCTTGATTCAAAAAAACCCTGTATTTGAGTATTTGAGTATTTGAGTATTTGAGTATTTGAGTATTTGAGTATCACTTTGCCTTTTTAGCTATGATAGTAATCAGCTGTATCAACTTTGTACGTACTAGCGTTGCAACTGATTTATTTTATATATCGAATGCAGCGACTTTATGCCCATGCTTTGAGCAAATGCTATAAGCTCATTTTTAGCACATATAAGTGGTTCCATTATAGCAGTCTGTTTTGAGTGGTCTGTTAATAGGGTTTTGGGGCTTTTAAGTCGGTTCCGCTAGGGTATACCCTAGGATAATAGGAAATCCATCGCGGATGACAAAACCTGTTTAGCTTTTAAACAATACGGGTTTGTCGATAGTATGTAAGATAAGTTCGAAAAGTGACTAGAGTGTTAGATTATTCATACTGGGTCTGAATTAAAATTTTATTGTGATTAATTTCTGCTCAATGTTATTCATTTGTCGCCATGATGAGTGATGGCGGCTTGTGATTTAGTTAGGAAAAATAATCTTGAGTAATAAGGTACGTTTGTAGCATTTGCAGCAGGGCTTGTTCTAGGCTTCTTTACTTACACTTTCCTGTAAATTCTTTTTTAGTAAATGATCGAATATAAACGGGCCAAAAGGTAAGAGTGAGCCGAGTACGCCCGCAGGTATTGCCCAAAGAGGCATTTTCATTTTGATAGCTGAGCCTATAAGTATTATGATATAGGTAATAAACAATATACCGTGTGCCATACCGATGTATTTCACACCTTCTGGAATGTCCAGCATATATTTTAGTGGCATGGCGATACAGAGCAATAATAAGAAAGAGGTGCCTTCTAGGTAGCCTATAATGGTAAGGCTTTTTAATGCGGCACTTTGTTTTTTTCTAAGATTATGTATTTGTTTGATAGTTAGCGGAGCATGTGACACTATATTATCCTTTTGTTATTTCAATAAATAATTTAGGCGGTATTCAATGTCTTTATAATAATGGCCCTGTCCAGAGCTTTGAAGTACTGGTTTTTGTCATCTACCACTTAGCACGTCACGCCTTCGTCTAGCCACTTCAAAATCATCCTGCGTTCACTCGCATACAATTATGCATTGGGTTTTGGGATATAGAATGAGAGAGTATTTGTATTAATCATATATCACCTTCCAGTTCGCATTTTTATAAACACACTTGAGTATAAAAAGTATCTTTCCGTATAGAGCAGCTATGACGCTAGTTCTTTTTATTTGTACTGATCAATATTCACTTGTTTATTCATTACGCTTACTTTCCAAAAATATCATATCAATTATAATCAACGCTACACCGACACAGACACCTATATCTGCAACATTGAAAATAGGATAATTCCAGACATCAGCATAATGCACATGGATAAAGTCAACCACTTTGCCAATTCTTAAACGATCGATTAAGTTGCCAATCGCACCGCCAAGCACTAAGGCCAACCCCATAGACAATAGCTTGGCTGTACGTGGCGCTTTGATTAAATAAATCGTTAAAAAGATAGCCATTACAAAAGCTAAGCCTGAGAAAAACCATTTCTGCCAACCGCCAGCGTCGGCTAAAAAGCTAAATGCTGCCCCATAGTTATAAGCGAGTGTCCAGTTGAGAAATGGTTCAATGACCGGTACGGGGTCATTGAACGCTAATTTGGTTTGGGCCAACCACTTAGTCCATTGATCAAGTATTAACACCATTATCGCCAACAAATACCAGATAAAAGCGCGACTGCCATTGGCAACCATTTTTGGCATTTTATCCAACTTACCTTTAGGTGTTATCGAGTTGCCTGAAGTCACGTACATAGCTTTAGGCGTATGATTCATGGTTTTAGAGTCAATCGATTGATGAGTACTACTCACAGCTATAGGTACTTTATTGTCAGCAATATTAGTACTAGCCGATTCAACGCTATTCAATTTAGTACTATCTAATCTGTCGGTAGATTCAGTCATAGTTGTTTTCTTTATCTGTGTTTATACAATGAACAATGTTAAACGTATATGTTTTTGGTATACGACTATTAATCGCGCCACTTTTATAAACGGCTCCACTTACCGCTCTGGTGTTATGAAACTTACGGTAATAATTTTTTATTAGGGAATCTGTTGATTGATTTCAACATTAACCTGAGTCTGTTCAGCGCTAATCACTATAGGATTACCCGATAAGTCGCCTGACTCTGCTATGGCATTACCGCTATGACTAATACGAGCAACGACTGCTAACTGAGTTTTGTCACTACGAGCTGAATTTAACGTACGATCTGGCATCATCGCATCAAGATTGCTTAAGCGGATACTAGCCTCACCTTGCTTGATAATACTAATGGGTAAACGTTTGGCGGCAAACGGTGGACCTCCTTTAACGTCACGTATCGCAACAAACAACACATCATCAGCTTTCACTAACGGTAATAAATTAGCGTTAATTTTCACTGTCACGTCAATACCTTCTAGCGCTTGCTTTTCTTGCGTGCTAACGTAGTTGCTTAACTCATCTAAGCTTGCTAAAGCTTTAGTATGATCACCTGGTTTGGCCACAATGCTGCCTTGTAAGCGTTTAATCCAACCTTGCGCTTGGGCAAAGTTACTACTACGAGTCTCACCCATTGCCATGAGCATTTGAGCCCGTTCATGCTGTGGATTCTTAGCTAATATAGCTTGTAATACACGGCGAATATTGGCGTCTAACTGACCTTCATTAACGAAAAAGCTAGTCTGAGCATAAGTGGTGGCGATTTCTTCATTTTCAGGAGCTAAACGATAGGCACGAGATAAGGCTTCCAGCGCAGAATCAGTTGCCTCCATAGATAAGAAAAGCTCGGATAGGCGCATCCAGCGATTAGGATCATCAGCATTACGATGAACATTGGTTTGCATGGCGCTAATCAGTTGACGACCATCTTCAAACGCCCATGATGGCGGCTTGTCAATTTTAGCTGTCAATAGGTCGTCAGCCACTTGTCCTACTTTGTCCTCAGCTGTCCACAAATCAAACACGGGCGTACGATTGCCTATTAGTAAATACGCCATTGCAGCCAATATTGGGATCCAAGCTGCGACAATTAAACGGCTTTTGACATCAGGGGTGACCATAGGTGTTATCTGACGCTGCGCATCTAATAGCTGACGCTCCAGTTCCAGCTTTTGATTTTGATAATGGCTATTATTAATAGTACCGCTGTCTTTATCTGTTTGTAGCTCAGCTAAACGTTCGCGAAATACTGCAACATTAATATCTAGCAGTTGATTGTCTATTGGTTTGGACTGCAAACGCGGTGCTCGTAGCCATGGCATAATAGCAATCAGCGCAAATATAAGGGCAATCAGCAAGCTTAGAGTTACAAATAAGCCAAAAGTAGAAAATAGAGTCATTTTTTGTCCTCTAGGCTAGTAATGTCGTGGTCGACACTCTCAGCTTGCGATAATAGACGATCAAGCTCAGCCTTTTCCGTAGAGGTCAAGGCAGCAGTACTGTTCACTGTGACGCCGCTTTGACCACGGGCAACAACTTGGCGACGCTTACTTTGCCAAAACCAACCAATAATTAAGACGAGCAATAATAGTGGTGGAAAAAACCATAGGATCCATGTTGATGGTCGCATAGGCGGCTTGTAGCTAATAAAGTCACCGTAGCGCTCTTGCATATAGACGCGTATTTCAGCATCACTACGTCTATCTTTAATTAAATCATAGACTTTTTGCTTTAGATCCTGTGCAATCGGTGCATCAGAGGCTGCAAGGTTTTGATTTTGGCATTTTGGGCAGCGAAACTCTTCTATTAATCCACGATACTGAGCTTCTTGCTGTGGTGAGTCAAAATCGTATACGTCAATAGCTGCGTTTGCCGTCATGTTAAGCAGACACGCTAGTATTAAGCTTGCTAGTTTTAAAACTATATTGGGTTTTAGTTGAGGAGCTCTTATTCGAGTAACGTTCATTTGCACATCTCCTCAACCTGAATGAGATCAGGACTATCGTTGTTCTTATTAGCCTTATTAAGTACTGTCAGGCACGGCTTAACACGCTGTTGCCAATTGGCTTCATTAATCTCACCAACAATATGCTGACGAATGATGCCATCTCCATCCACAACAAAGGTTTCGGGCGCACCAGTTATGCCTAAGTCTAGAGCAAACTGACCCAATGAATCCTGAATAGACATAGAAAATGGATCACCGCCTCGGTTTAAGTAACTGAGCGCATTACCAATCTCATCCTTATAATTCACACCAACGATATCAACGCCGCGCTCTTCTAGTTGCATTAAAAACGGATGCTCAATAACGCAAGTTGGGCACCATGAGCCCCAAACATTAAGTAAAAACGGCTTATCCGGCAAATTATCATTGGTGATAGTACGGGTAGTATCTGCTAATAACGGCAGCTCAAAGGTAGGAACCGGACGCTCAAGAGCGGTATTGGTCACAATGTCTGTTGGTTTACCTAAGCGCATGTACAATATAACTACCAAACCAAAAAAGAGGATAAGCGGAATTAAGAACCATAGCTTCGTCTGCTTTTTTTTCATTGTCTTTGGGTTACGCTGCTTACTGTTTTGGCTATCTTTTTGCTCAGGAGTATTATTCGACATAGTCATTTATTTCTCCTTTAGTGTCGACATCGTCGATGCTGAGATTGCCTGTTCAATAGCTACCTCATTGACTCCATCAGTAGCCAGATCACCAGTAACTAGCAATGGAGCTTTAACTTTTTTGATGCGGTATCGTTTATCAAGCATGCTAATTAATCCACCTAGAGCCATGATAATTGCCCCTAACCAAATCCAGCGAATTAATGGTTTTACATAAATCCTTAATGCCCATTGGTTACTACCATCGGCAATAGGTTCGCCCAGTGCGACATAAACATCGCGCATAAGACTGGGGTCAATAGCAGCTTCAGTTGTTGGCATCGTGCTGATAATATAAGTACGCTTTTCTGGAGTCAGTTTCGCCACTTCACGACCGTCTTTGGATACCACCACTTGCGCTTGCGTTGCATCAAAGTTACTACCCTTTATTTCAAAAAATTCAGTTACTTCAAAATCGTAACCTTGAACATTGACTGTATCGCCAATACCCATTGCTACGTCACGCTCAATACTCAGGCTACTAGTAAAGGCTATGCCAATGACAGCAACCAATACGCCAATATGAGCAGTCTGTTGACCCCAATAGCTCAGACGCAACTGCCGCAAACCGTTAAAGAAATTAGGGGCGTTCTTGGTTTTGTCTCTAAAGTCAACGATCATCCATAGCAGTACCCAAAAGCTCACCGCTAAAGTCACGCCAATATTGAACATAGCAGATGGACTGGTAAAGTAGGCGATAATAGCAGCCAATACGATACTACTAGCGGCAATGGCGATACCCACCCCTAGTAACGGACGCTTATCTTGTTTCCAGCGAATATTTGAGCCCATACCCATAGCTATTAATAACAGCCACGTTAAAGGTACAAATAATGCATTAAAATAAGGAGGGCCAACGGACACTTGTCCTAAACCAAAAGCATCAGCGATAATAGGGTAAAGGGTGCCGAGCAGCACCACTAAGGTTGCAATCAAAATGATGGCGTTGTTGATCACTAAAAAGGACTCACGTGAAATCAGCTGATATTGACTTTCAACGGTTAAACGCCAACCTCGAACGGCAAACATTAATAGACCACTACCGATGATAATGCCAAGAATAGCTAAGATAACCAAACCACGCGTCGGATCAGCGGCAAACGAATGCACTGAGGTAAGGACTCCAGAGCGTACCAGGAACGTGCCAAGCAAGCTTAAGGCAAAGGCGAAAATAGCCAGCATGATGGTCCATGCTTTAAACACCCCGCGCTTTTCAGTGACTGCTAATGAATGCAGCAATGCTAAGCCGACAAGCCAAGGCATAAACGAGGCGTTCTCTACCGGATCCCAAAACCACCAACCGCCCCAGCCAAGCTCGTAGTAGGCCCACCACGAGCCCAGTGCAATACCAATGGTCAAAAATCCCCAAGCCGCCAGCGCCCATGGACGTGACCAGCGTGTCCAAGCAGCATCTAAACGCCCTTCCCACAATGCCGCCATACAAAATGCAAAAGGCACTACCATACCCACATAGCCCATATATAACATGGGCGGATGAATAATCAGACCGAAATCTTGTAGGACAGGATTTAAATCAGCGCCATCGACCGCTAGATTGGGTAAGGTACGCTCAAACGGTGACGAGGTAAATATCAGCATTGTTAGCATCATTAACTGTACACCGGCCAAAATAACTAATACCCGCGCACGCATTGATAACGGCAAGCCGCGACTAAAGTATGATACCAGTGCACACCATGTGGCCATGATGGTCATCCATAGCAGCAAAGAGCCCTCGTGTCCGCCCCATGTCGCCGATAACTTATAGTACCAAGGCAACAGCGTATTGGAATGCTGCGCGACGTAACTGAGGCTAAAATCATTATAATAAAAACCTGCTATCAAAGCGCCAAATGACGTTATCATGGCGGCAAACTGTGCCCAAGCTAAGCTAGGGGCTAGTCGTTGCCAAGCAACTTGGTTACGAATAACACCAATAGTTGGCAGAATTACCTGCAATAACGCCAATACAAAAGCGGTAAGCAAGGCAAAATAGCCCAATTCTGTAATCAACATACGGTCTAACCTTATTTACTCTAATGCGGTTGCAGTTTACTGTAGCGGTGGAATTTTTATTATTAGAACCCACCCCCGAAATCTGCTGCTATCTCTAGTTTTTAATTGATTTCGAAGGGTTTTATTTAACTACTTTAGGCGGAGTTACCAGTGGAGGCGCGCCTTTAAAGCGCAGTAAACGTAACGCATTGAGAGTAACGAGCACTGTTGCTCCAGCATCAGCTAGAACCGCAATCCATAGTCCAGTAATGCCGAATACGGTCGTGATCAGAAAGACGCCTTTGAGACCTAAAGCGAAAATGACGTTCTGATGAATGTTGCGCATGGTGGCACGCGAAAGTGCAATCAGATGGGCCATGTCTGTAACACGACTTTTTAATAATGCGATATCGGCCGTCTCAATGGCCACATCGGTACCACCACCCATCGCGATGCCAACATCAGCGGTTGCTAGTGCTGGCGCATCGTTAATACCATCACCCACCATCGCTATTTTTCTGTTATTCTTCATCTCGTTAAGCAAGCGCAGTTTGTCCTCAGGCAACAGCTCAGCTTCCCATTCCACGTCTAAATTACTGGCAAGTGCTTGAGCGGTTAAGCGGTTGTCGCCTGTTAGCATGACGGAGCGCACACCCATCGCTTTAAGTTGAGCCACACCTTCATGAGCGTCGTCTCGTAACTCGTCTCTTAGTGCGACCAATCCAAGCACTTCTCGACTTTGCTCATCGAAAAGAACTGAGACGGTCTTGCCCTCATTTTGCAGCGCCTCGATTTGTGCCTGTTGCTCGGCTGAAATTGATGCCTCATCTGCGGCATAAACAGGCGAACCGATAGCTAGCGCGCGCCCAGCGATAGTTGCGTGTACCGCTTTACCCGCAGTAGCAGAAGCTTTAGAAGCCACAGGTATGACAACTTTGGCGGCTTTGGCATGACTGACAATAGCTTCAGCAAGCGGGTGACTAGAACCTGTCTCCACACTGGCAAAGAGCGCCAATACCTTATCTTTACCTTGAGAACCCTGATCCTGAGAATCCTGACCTTGAACACTTGAATACTCTTGTGTAATGTCAACAACATCGGTCACGCGTGGTTTGCCTTCAGTTAAAGTGCCTGTCTTGTCAAAAGCGACTGTCTTCACTTGGCCGATGGTTTCTAAAGCACTACCGCCCTTGATCAGCAAGCCGCGGCGCGCACCGACCGCTAGACCAGAGGCGATAGCAGCTGGTGTTGAGAGCACAAGAGCACAAGGACAAGCGATCAATAATAAGGCTAGACCTCGATATAACCAAGTTGACCAATCTCCGCCCATGGTTAACGGTGGGACGATGATAATTAGGGCGGCAATAGCCATCACAGCCGGTGTATAGTAACGACTGAATTTCTCAATAAAACGGGCAGTGGGTGCTTTGGAAGCTTGCGCTTGCTCTACCAAATCAATAATGCGCGAAATAGTGTTATCGGCGGCTGTCTTTTCTACGCGCACTTGGAGCACACCATCGATGTTAATTGACCCTGCAAATACATTGTCACCCATCGTCTTGGCAACAGGAACAGACTCTCCCGTCACGGGCGAATCATCAAGGCTGGACGCACCTTGAACAATGGAACCATCAGCAGATACCCTATCTCCAGGACGCACCAGCACAAGGTCATTCACTTGTAGTGAAGTCGCTGGAACGTTACGCTGCCCACCTTGAGCATCAAGTAAAATCGCACTTTTCGGAACCAGCGATGATAAGGCTCTGATGCCAGCGCGAGCGCGATCAGCAGCGATACTCTCAAACAGTTCACCGATTGAGAACAAAAAGACAACCGCTGCGGCCTCTTCAGCTTCACCAATGATAAGTGCGCCAAGCACGGCGACGGACATCAGCGTTTCAATTGAAAAGAATGAACCTGTTTTAGCCAGTGCTAAGGCTTTGCGTGCAAATGGAAAAACGCCTACAATCACAGCGATGGCAAACACCCATATCCCATAAGCGGGCAACAGTAGTGACAGTGCATAAGCGCTGCCCATCAAAATACCGAGACCAACAACCTGTTTGCCTTTTTGAGTTTGCCACCACCGCTTATCCTGCGGAGCCATCTGATTGTCGCTGTCAATATCAATAGCCGATACAGTTTGTTGACCAGTATTGGCAGATATACCGAACCCTAGGCTTTTGATGGTTTTTTCAATATCACTAGCCTGAGTCGGCGCATCAGGGGCCAAGCTTAGCTCTAGCGTTTCTGTAGCAAAATTTAGCTCAACATCAGAAACCCCAGGCATACGTTTCAAAGCTGTTTCAATCTTGCCGATGCAACTGGCACAGTCCATACCTTCAATATGATATTTCATAATAATTTACCCTTTGAATAATGGTATTATGAACCCTCTAGTGGCTTTAGAGTCAAGGTTGTCTATCTACAGTTTTGTAAATTTAATTTCTCTAGCGCCAGTCTTTACAGCCACTTTAATTATTTAAATCATAGAGGTTATTATGACAATCAAAATTGGTGAGCTCGCTAAACGCACAGGTGCCACAGTGGAAACCATTCGCTATTACGAAAAGGAGCACTTATTACCTGAGCCTTCTCGCAGCGCAGGGAATTATCGTTTATATAATGAAGAGCACATTGAGCGTCTACAATTTATCCTACACTGCCGTACGCTTGACATGGCTCTAGACGAAGTACGAATCTTACTTGAGTTTTGGGAGGAACCTGATAAAGACTGTGGTGATGTGAGCTCCTTACTAGATAAGCAAATTTATGCTGTAGAAATACGAATGGAAGAACTGATGCACTTAAAGCAGCACTTGACTGTTTTGCGCCAGAAATGTGCAAGTAGTGCACCAGCGGTATCATGTGGGATATTAAAGGCTCTTGCCGATAATTCTTGTCATGAGTAATGATATTAGTAGTGTTCATTTCTGACTGATCAAATCATGAAAGGTTAAATACACCCTGATGTTAAGCACAAAAAAACCCAGCAATGATATTAAGATCACTACTGGGGTTGGAGGAAATAATAACTATGTTGTGCTGACTTATCAGGTCTTATTTATCATTCATAGCAAGGTAGATATTTCGATCTGATGCGGATGCGTCATCCACGTATTTTGAATCACGCCATGTGGTATAAGCATAGACACCACTGTATGGGCTGATGCTGTTCTGACGGAAATCAGAAATCCAGTTTTCGCCATCAAAGATTTGGATATGGCCATGTGGACGCTTTGATGAGCGATCATAGACAATAACATCACCTACTTGGGTTGGCATATCATTACTGATTTTGCTAAAACCTGCTTTATCAAGCGTGCCACGAGTGGCGTACTGATAGGCTGAAGGATTGGGGGTGAACTCATAACCTGCTGATTGTAGTGCTTTACGTACGTAACGGGCACAGTATCCAGAGCTACCAGATAGAGCCACTCGTGAAGCACGAGCAGCAGCGATAGCGGGGGCTGAATTGCTATCAGGAACTGTATTGACTTGCTGCTGTTGTTTTTCAGCGTATAAGCGGCTGTTTAATGATGAAAGCCGACTCTCTTTTTGCTTAGCCTGCGCACTTAGGTTGCTAATAGCTTGACTGATTTCGTCATTACTAGAAACATAAGCACCACTGCTAGTGCTATAGATGTTTTTTGATGAACCGTAGTTTGATGCCACAGAAGTATTGGTGATGGTATTATTTGTTTGAGAGATTGTGATAGCAGCACCACTCGTTTGTGCTATGCCCATACCCAGTACTGACAAAATCAATAAAGCCTGTTTCATAAATCTAATACCTACGGTTAATTCAAAATGGTCTGTTATCAACAACAGCGCAGTCAATTAAATTTCAACAACTCAAGTATATATACGTCATAGTGACTGATACTTCTGCTGCATATTATTCATATAAAAAATGATTATTGGCGATCACAGCATCATTGAAGTCTTACGAAGCTGTTGCAAATCAAGCTGCTGGCCAAAACACAAAGCCGACTTTAGCATAGGCTGTTTAGCCTGTCATCACCCTTAAAAACCCCAAAAATACTTTTTTGATGTTGAAAAAATTGCTAATATCCCACATTTTACAATGTAAGTTTGTGTAACATGTACAGAATATAGCTGACTAGATTGACCACAATTTCTACTGTTTTATAAGCAAAAAAAACGTCTGAGGGTTAAATCTATAATTTAGATTTAACCCTCAGACGTTTTTCTATTGGATGAAGTAATTACCCTATATAGGGTCTAACTAATTATTAAGATAATATAATTAATTTATAATATTAATATAGATGCTAATTCCCTACTAGCTTATGTAATATTACGTAATTGTTTCGATACATCCTGTATATTCTTGTATTAACCCTTAGTCATTTATCTATTTTAAGGGTTAATAACCGATAAATTCGCTTACATTGTCATCAAAAGTTACAAATTCAAAGTTATTTTTAATTTTAAAGTCGCAATAGCTAATGAATTTTTTGATGAAGAATCATTTTATAAGCAATAGAACAGTCTTATACCTACCTCATTTACTTTTAACGCTAACACTATAATCAAAGTATTCTTAACTGCTAACACACTATAATTGCTGCTCTACCGATTCAATATCAGCATAAACTTGGGTTGTCCCGTCTTTATTGAGCTGCATAACCTGATAGGGCATGAATTTATTTTGATACTCCATACCTGGGCTACCAATAGGCATGCCAGGTACGGCAAGACCCATAGCTTGTACTGGCGGATTTTCTAAAAACTGCGCCATATATTTAGCGGGTACATGACCTTCAAAGACGTAACCATCCGTAGTGACTACAGTATGGCAAGAACGCATTTCATTTGGAACGCTGTAGCGCTCTTTAAATACGGCTAAGTCCGCAACATCTTGCGCGGTTGCACTTAGACCATTATCTTCTGCATGACTTATCCATTCTTTACAGCAGCCGCAATTGGCATCTTTATAGACAGTGGCTGAGACGTTTTTTAGTAAGTCTGGTTTACTTACTGACCTTGTCATCATGTGAGCACTTTTAGCGTTTGGTTCATCTTCCTTTAAAGTGATAGCTGTTGCATTTTCGGTTGTTACTGATGTTGTGTTTGCATCAGATACGCCACTACTCGGTTGGCTACAAGCAAATAGTGATGAGGCGGCAAGTAACACCAGCGTACCACGCAACCCCTTAGACAGATGACGATTGAATATAAGACTGGATTTTATTTTTAAGGGGGTCATAGTGCTCTCTCATGTACTGTAAATATTGTGAGCTATAGAAGGTCAAGTAACACTTCATATCGTTTGGTAATGTAGCATAATAACCCATCAAACGGGGTACGTAAATTTATACATTGAGCAGTGCGGACTGGTATCATAAGCAGTTTTTATTTTGAAATGCTGCCTGTAGTATTAACGGGTCTATCTGAGTTTTGGATTTTGATTAAAAATTCAAGGCTCATAATTTTGGATAATTTGCGATGCACCTGTCTACTATTAGTCTACAAAAGCGTTTGAGTACTCACTTAAATCAATTACCGCTATGGCTTACGCTAGTAGCAGCATGGCTTGCAGGGGCTATTTTTTTATTTGCATTATCGCCTTATGGGTTCTGGCCGCTAGCAATAGTGTCACCAGCGATTTTATATGCGCTGTTGGTGCCAAATATGAGTGGTCGTCGCGCTTTTATTATCGGTGAAGCTTACGGTATGGGGCTATGGTGCGTCGGCGGCTTTTGGCTCTATACAGCTATCCATGATTATAGCGATACTCCAACGTGGCTCGCATTGATTATGATTGGATTGATGGGTCTCGGTATGGGACTGTTTCATGGATTTTTAGCACTAGCCTTTAACCGTATGGTAGGCAAACAACCCTTTTCATTTGCTGCTCTTTGGGTGCTACAAGAATGGTTAAAAACTTGGTTATTCACAGGCTTTCCGTGGCTGTTTGTTGGTTATGCGTTTACTGAAGAGTATTGGTTATCGTCCTTAGCACCCGTTGCTGGTGTTTTTGCCGTCTCTTTTGTTGCCATACTATTGGCTGCAAGTTTAGTAGAGCTACTGCTTCGGCGCAGTAGTTATGCCGTCGTTTCTGTACTGTTATTAGCCATTAGCACATCATTATGGCTGGTCAATCCGCAATGGACAAAACCTAAGGGCACACCTGATCTGTCAGTGTCATTGATTCAAGGTAATATTTCACAAGATATAAAGTGGCTGACTCAATATCAAGTAGAAACGCTAAAGATTTATGCGAAGTTAACGCGCACTGAGTGGGGACGTGATGTTGTGGTGTGGCCTGAATCATCTATTCCGATGTTTCAGGATGAGGCTGCGGGCTTTATTAGTGAAATGATAGAAATGGCTAATGCGACCAATACGACATGGATAACTGGTATCCCTTATAAGGATAAAGTGGCATTCAATGCCAATACGGATAAGTATCCCCCATTTTACAATAGCGTGATTGCTCGAGGTGTAGAAGCGGAAGGCCTATACAAGAAGCAGCGTCTGGTGCCTTTTGGAGAGTATATTCCATTTGAAGGCGTGCTCGATATTTTCCCAAGTTTGGCCGGTAGTCAGGATATTAAGAGCTATAGTCGTGGTAGTGATCAGCAGTCACCGCTACAGGTGCGTGGACACAATATAGGGACGGCTATCTGTTATGAGGTAGCTTATCCAGATACCACGCGTAAAAATGCAATCGATACTGACTTTTTGTTGACCGTCTCTAACGATGCCTGGTTTGGCACTTCAGCAGGACCATTGCAACATTTGCAAATGGTACAAATGCGCGCGCTTGAGAACGGGCGCTGGTTTATTCGAGCGACCAATACTGGTGTTACCGCTATCATTAACCATAAAGGTCGTATTGTAAAACGCGCACCGCAGTTTGAGCGTACTGTACTACGTGGTGAGATACAGGCACGGGTTGGTAACACTCCCTTTATGCTTATGGGAAATTATCCTATCTTGATAATAATAACCCTGTTATTACTACTAAGCTATTTTGGCCAAGGTCTAACCACACTTAGAAGACGAGGGTAATAGTAAACTTAATCATAATAATTTAATCAGCGTAAGTTTTTTATTTTTTCTAGGTAACGTCCTAACGCACGTAAATATAAAAGTTTTAAACTATTGATCACATAAGAACTGATTGAAAAAATTATGTCGACATAAGGCACGCGCCTCATACTTAAAAAGAGATAGCTATATACGGTCTATCATCTTTTAGTTGATACTTTCATTTAATGCACGCGATTTTTGATTGTCATCTGCCTTAGTACCAAATTCAATAGTTGCATGTTGTATATTCTGATGCGCCAAATCTTCCTTGATGTTTTCTTTCATAGTAATAGTCTCTTCAAACGTTATATCGGTCTTCGGTACAATATGAACTGTAAGAGCATTCTCAGTGGTACTCAAAGCCCAGATATGTAAATGATGAAAGTTTTGAATAAAATTATAGCTCTCTAAGATAGCAGTTATTTTACTGAGATCAACATTTTGAGGTACTCCGTCGATAGCAAGCTTGATACTCTCTTTTAGTAGACCCCAAGTCGATAACAGTATAACGACTGAAATAATCAAGCTAACTAGAGGATCAACGATATTCCAACTTGTATAGTAAATAATAATGCCCGAGATAACGACACCTACAGAGACCAATGCATCTACCATTAGATGCAAGAAAGCACCTTTGACATTAATATCGTCTTTTTGACCTTTGTAGAATGCAAAAGCAGAAACAGTATTTATAAATACACCTATTAGAGCTGTAATAATAATAACTTTTCCTGCAACTTCCGGTATGGTATCAAATCGACCCAAGGCCTCATACGCAATACCTATAACGATTGTAACTAACAATATGGCGTTAATAAGAGACGCCATTATAGAAGCTTTTTTGTAGCCATAGGTATAAAGCGTAGTAGATGCTTTCTGTGCTAATTTCATTCCAATTAACGAGATTATTAAACTGGCAACATCACTTAAGTTGTGGCTAGCGTCTGCGATTAAAGCTAATGAATTGATTGAGTAGCCCACTATGAACTCAATCAGCGTAAATGCAGAATTTAGACCAATTCCAATATAAAAAGCCTTATTCATATTTTTAGGGTTTGGAGCTTGATGACTGTGGTTATCTGGATTACTCATGATTCATCCGTATTTAGATTGCTGCATTTTAATTTGAAGAAAAATATATAAAGTCTATTAAATAGCTATTATGGTAATAAGTCTATATCTCATCTCAACCAGTGATTTTTTGGACAGGTATAATAATGAGAAGGTGAGTGTATGATGTATATATTTCACATGCAGTCGAAAGACAAAAATATCTTATGTTTTATCTGAGATTGATGTGCCACTACAAACTATCTTGAATCGGAAAAATCGATGAGTCAAACCGTTATCCATTATTTTCTACATTTTGGCATGCCGTTGATTATCGCCTATATGTTTTTTCGTAGTGACTATAAGCGAGTTTATTTGATCCTAATAGCAACCATGCTAGTTGATTTAGATCATCTTCTAGCGACACCTATCTTTTCGCCCAATCGTTGTAGTATTAATTTCCATCCGCTACATACTTATTATGCGATGGCAGTATATGCGGGCATGTTGTTTTTACCAAAGCCCTATAAGATAATTGGTTTAGGGTTATTACTGCATATGTTGACTGATTTAAATGACTGTATAATGACCTATATTAATTGTCCACAGTGTTTGAGTCAGGCTCCTGCCCGTGAGTTGGTAGCGTGGTTAGGCAGAGCTATTAAGTTTTAATACGGTTGTGACTACATTCCTTTGTTCAGAGGATATAGTCTAAACAGAGTTTGTGGCACAGCCAGCTATCAGTACAGTGGATAGTGGAGGAATGGTAAAGATAATTTTCAAGTTATACTCCTACTTAAACCACCCTAGTATGGTTGGAAATTTAACGTCTTGTGAGTATGTACTAAATGCTAACTTCAAAATAATTGAAATACTTACGCTAAATGATGATAAAAAAAGCCTAAGCAATTTAATGCAGAACTAGATATTAAAAACCTAGTCTATATGTCAAACAAAAAAATGCCTCTGGGAGTTGACTCCTAGAGGCATTTAGTTTTTAATGTAATTAACGGTTACAGTGTGCGTCAACACGCTGTAACGAACAAATAAGCATGTGAAGTGCGTTATTTGAACAGCATTAAATGCCCGTATAAGTGCATTTTATCTTAAAGTCTGCTCAATATCAATATACCTACCGTATACTTATTCGCTCGTTACATCCTCGTGCAGCTCTCTCTGTAATTGTTACCCGTCAAATGGGTGGCAGGCCTCGGTGACGACTGCGTTTGACATAAGGGTGAGCTCCCTACAGGGGTGACTAGACAAAGGATCAGAGCAACGCAATGAGTGGTTACTTGTGCATATCGTAGCGGTATATTGGGCGAACGCCCTTGCTAGCGTATGACAGCACAGTAGCGGTTATGAGCGTGTCTAGGCGGTGCTATCAGCCGTAATCATAACAGCCGTAGCTTGATACAGTGATACGGTCTTGATGACGCGATGGGCGATGAAGTCGGCATGACTAATCACATCAAATCCAAGGAATGCACTAAAGTGTTTGTGAGTGTTTTTATTATACTCATAACTGCTTTAGGGTGAGTGTTCCTTGAAATCTGCTCAAGGCTCCAAAATCAGCATAAACTCACTTAGGCTAATTTAAGTAGTATATAGCCCACTAGGCTATATACTATAAGAGTCCAGAGAAAAATTTAGAATAGTTAATATACAACAATCACTTATTCAGTGAGTCGATATTGTCAT
>NZ_JBPYDE010000022.1:0-27989 GCF_051847555.1 Psychrobacter sp. 1Y4
CTCCGGCCATGTGAGAGTAGGTCATCGTCAGCTCTCTATTCCTAAAAAGCCCCCACAACAACGTTGTGGGGGCTTTTCTTTGGTTTCAGTTATTGTACTACTCTAAATTTCATGTATTTTTTGCATATTTTCAATAAAGATATATGATGGTATAAGATTTTTATCTTAAATTGTAAACTAGGAGTGGTAATGTCTTGGGCTGATTACACTAGAGCTAAACATTTTGGTAATGGCATCTTCTTGCCCTATTCTAACTTGTTAGCTGATATTGCTTTTAACCTTGACAATCTACTCTCTACAAACCCTATTTTAGCTCATAACATAACACCTATTTCAAATAGAGATATATTATTAGTTAAAGGAAAGAGAGTATCGTTATTAGCTTTATCGTCTAACACATATAGACATTTACCATTATTTCAAACTTATGAGTGGGAGGATTTTCTTAGCATAGATGAAGAGGTGTTTATCAAGGATTATCCAATTATAATTAAAGAGTCTTTAGTTCTAACTGCTGATAATTTATATGATTTTTTAACAAAAAACTATTCAATGTTAGATCCAATTTTAATTGTTTTTCCTTCTGTTTTTCAAGCATCTAAAGATAGTGTAGAAGAAAAAATCAAGAATGACATTACTTACAAAATAGCTAAATCTATTCTAAATAAAGAAATTAAAAATTATGAGGAAAAGAAGAAAATGGAAAACAATACGGAAGTGTTTTTAAGTCACAAATCAAACGACAAATCTCTAGTTAGAGAAATAGCTTCAACATTATCATCTCTTGGATACAGCCCATGGTTAGACGAGGATAAGATGAAGGCTGGTGCAAATTTAGAACGTTCTATACGTAGTGGGTTTGAAAGTTCTTGTGCTGCAGTCTTTTTTATAACTCCAAACTTTAAAGACGAAGGTTATCTTGCTTCAGAAATAGATTACGCAATTGCTGAGAAAAGAGATAAGGGAGACAAGTTTGTTATTATAACCCTACTTATTCCTGATCATAAAGGTAATTACGGAGAAGTTCCGAAATTATTAAAATCGTACGTATGGAAAGAGATTGAACCTGTACAAGCTATACGAACTATTGTAGAAGCTTTACCTATAAAGCTTAGTAAAATTAGTTGGAAAAGTGATTTATAAAAAACAAAGTATAATATTGATTGGGATTTTTAGGAGAAAAGCAAAGTATAATATCTTTATTAAAAAAATTTTAACTATAATTATTTTATATGAAGTAAGAATATGACAATCTCAAAGTAACTTATTAAGGCGATCTACGCACTAGCGCCATTCATTTGTAGTCAACAAATGAAATTATCACTGATGTGCCGACTGATAATTAAGCAAAGCACTGTTCATTACTTTGGCATACACAAGTAGTAACACTTAAATAGACTGCAAAAGAAGCTGTTTATACTTGATATAGATGAGACCCTTACTTTTTCTTATCAAAAAAGCCCATATTAGCGAACTAATACGGGCTTTAACATGCAGTAGAGTATTTAACTAATTAGTCTAACGATCAAGCGCCTTCACCAAATTTACCACTTTGGAAATCAGTGACGGCTTGCATGATTTCTTGCTGACTGTTCATTACAAACGGACCATACTGAACAATAGGCTCGCGTAGTGGGCGACCCGTAATTAAGATCACTTTGGTATCCTCACTACTATCGGCGGTAATGGTAACACCATCCGTATTGTCATCATTTTTCAAGATAGCCATGTTCTTAGTCGGTACAGTATCGCCTTCGATATCTATCGTACCGCGATATACAAAGGCAAAGGCATTGTGATCGGCTGGAATCGCTTGGCTAAAGCTCGTGCCTGCTGGTAAATGAATATCCAAATAAGTTGGCTCAGTCATATCGCGTGTGACTGCGCCTTCTACGCCGTGCGAGGTACCTGCAATCACCGTAACGTCAACGCCATCTTCTGTAGTGTATTTAGGTAAATCATCACTTTGGAAGTCTTTATACCAAGGATCATTCATCTTGTCTTTGGCTGGCAAATTAAGCCACAGCTGGAAGCCTTCCATCGCGCCGTCTTCTTGTTCCGGTAGCTCTGAATGAATGACACCGCTCGCTGCCGTCATCCACTGTACGCCGCCGTTTTGTAATAGCCCTTCGTTACCCGCGCTGTCACGGTGACGCATACGACCTGTGATCATATAAGTAATAGTCTCAAAACCGCGATGCGGATGGTTCGGGAACCCAGCGACATAATCATCTGGATTGTCGCTTTTAAAGTTATCGAGCATTAAGTAAGGGTCGAGACGCTCTTGTAATTGCTGCGTAAGCACGCGAGTCAATTTAACGCCTGCACCATCTTGGGTATCGACCCCAGCAAAAAGCTGTTCAATTTGACGTGACTGGGTGACGGTATCTTTTACGCTATTTACTATAGTGTTATCCATTATTTTCTCCTGCTTTTTTAGTAACGGTTGATAAGCATTAAGTTTTATCAATCTTCACTTATGTATTTTGAGGTTAGCAGGACAAAATTCAATATTACTATGTAGAATTATTATATTGATAATATTTATTATTAAGATAATTTTAATAGTTATATTTTCTAATTAAAATAACTCACCCACCTCAATGACTTCTTCAAAATTAAAGCCCAATTGCTGACCTTTACGCTGCCGCATTTGTTCGATACGCTGACGACGTCCTACGATTAACCTTAATACTTCACGACGCTGTTCCGTGTTCATACTTAACCATAACTGGCGTTCAGGACGGCTACGCAGGCAGCCGAAGCAATAGCCTTTTTTGTTACTTGTGCAAACTCCAATACAAGGATTGTCAATATCAAACAGTTCAATCTGCTCACTCATGACGTCTCCTTGTCTCTTTTTTGATTTGAATAACCTATTTTAAGTCAGTATTCATGCTAATTTGATTTGACTATAGATTCGCGTTTTTAGCACTATTAACGCTATATGACTGGTGTTATGCTCACTATCTATCAATTTTTATAGTATAACCAATTACAAAGATGAGATTGCATATGAATATTGTGTACGTGCATGGCCTAGATAGCGATGCCAATTCTACTAAAGGGTTTTTATTAGAGCAATATTGTCAACAGCATTACCCTGATATCAAAGTACATCGTCCTGATTTAAATCAGTCGCCAGAGCAAGTGTTTAGTTACTTAACGGATCTAGTCAGTAAACTTAGCAAGGACGCCAAAACCGTCTTGGTAGGAAGCTCATTGGGTGGATATTTTTCAACGCTCGTCAGCAATCATACTGGCTGTCCTATTTTATTATTAAACCCTAGCACACAGCCACATATTACTTTACAACGTTTTGAAGACAATAAAAACGCTGATACTTTAAAAATGGATGACAATAAGGATGAGACGCTTTATACCACTCCTGGTGGCTGGGCAATGACGAAAGCAGACTTACAGTGGTTTGCTCATCATCAATTATTGTCGGTTGCCAATCCAAGTCAGGTTACTGTCATGCTCAAAAAAGACGATGAATTACTGGATGCCAATCTATCAGCAGCGTTTTACCAGCAGCAAGGTGCGACTGTCACCATACAAGAAGGCGGCGATCATAGGTTTAGTGATTTTGCTAAGCATTTGCCCAAAGTCATTGAAATGGTACAACAGTTAGTCTGAGTTAGGTTGGCTTATAGAGACGACATTATCTGACGTAAGCTACTGACGTTTGACGTAAAGAGCGCCATTTTTGGTTATAATGGTTAGATAGAAACAATGATATGTGAATAATAAAGGAAGGCATTTTGAGTCAATATAATGCGCAATCGTTAGAAGTATTAGAAGGTCTTGAGCCGGTACGTCGTCGTCCGGGTATGTATACCGACACCACACGTCCCAATCATCTAGCACAAGAAGTCATCGATAATTCCGTTGATGAAGCGTTGGCTGGTTATACTAAGATCATAAAAGTTCAATTGCATAATGATGGCTCGTTGTCCGTTGAGGATGATGGTCGCGGTATGCCAACTGATATTCATCCTGAGTTTGGACAATCAGGTATAGAGCTTATCTTGACGCGTCTGCATGCTGGCGGTAAATTTTCGACCTCTAATTATGAAGTATCAGGCGGTTTGCATGGCGTTGGCATCTCTGTCGTCAATGCGCTATCAACGCGAGTTGAGGTAACCGTATGGCGAGACAGTACCCAGTTTGATATGGCGTTTGAAAATGGTGCGCCAGTAACAAAGCTTACTGAGTCTGTCAGTTCCAATAAACGCAAACGTGGTACTCGAGTGCGTTTTTGGGCAGATGGGAGTTTTTTTGATACGCCCAAATTCAATGTCAAACAGCTTAAGCACAATCTAAAAGCCAAAGCTGTGTTGGCCGCTGGTCTGACGATTGAATTCGTTGATGATATCAATAACGAAAAAGTCGTTTGGCAGTTTACCGATGGGGTGGTGGAGTACCTCAGTGAGCAGCTAGATGGACTGGAGACGTTACCACCCGCGCCATTTTATTATAATCACGAGGCAAAAGCAGGTGAACGCGCAGGCATTACCTTTGCGCTGTCTTGGTTGCCTGAAGGTGGGACGCCGATTCAAGAAAGTTACGTGAACTTGATTCCAACCGCGCAAGGCGGCACCCATGTTAACGGACTGCGTACTGGTATTTTGGAAGCCCTGCGCGAGTTTTGTGACATTCACAATTTACTACCACGCAGTGTGAAACTTACGGCAGAAGACGTATGGGATGGGGTCAACTACATCCTATCACTCAAATTCTCAGAGCCGCAGTTCTCCGGGCAAACCAAAGAGCGACTCTCTAGCCGCGAAGCCGCTGGTGCGGTGCAGACGCTTGCAAAAGATGCTTTTAGTTTATGGCTCAATCAGCATGCTGATATGGGTACGCAAATTGCGGAATTAGCCATCAATAAAGCAGGTCGGCGCTTAAAGTCTGCTAAAAAAGTCGCTCGTAAAAAAATCACTCAAGGTCCAGCACTACCTGGCAAGTTAGCAGATTGTCGTGGAGATTTGCGTGATGGTGCTGAGCTATTCTTGGTAGAAGGGGATTCGGCTGGCGGCTCAGCTAAGCAAGCGCGCGATCGTCATTATCAAGCGATATTGCCGCTGCGAGGTAAGATTTTGAACACGTGGGAGGTGTCATCAGATACGGTACTCTCGAGTCAAGAGATTCATGATATCGCTATTGCTATCGGTGTCGATCCTGCCTCTGATGATCTCTCTGAGCTACGATATGACAAAATATGCATTTTAGCCGATGCAGACTCTGATGGCCTACATATTGCAACGTTGATTTGTGCTTTGTTTGTCAAACATTTCCCTGCGCTCGTTGATGCAGGACATTTATTTGTCGCGATGCCACCTTTATACCGAGTCGATGTGGGTAAAGAAGTCCATTATGCACTAGATGAACCTGAACTTGCTCATATCTTGGCCAATGTGCCTGGCAATAAAAAAGCGCAGATCACACGTTTTAAGGGGCTTGGTGAGATGAGTGCAGAGCAATTGCGTGAAACCACGATGAACCGTGATACTCGGCGTTTGGTTCAGTTGGATATGGATGACATCGTACTAACCAGTAGTATGATGGATATGCTACTCGCCAAAAAACGAGCGGCTGACCGTAAGTCATGGCTTGAGGACAAAGGTAACCTAGCTGATATTTCAGTATAGCGCCATAGAGAGAGTCACAGTCCTTGAGGAGAGGAGTCGTTTGGTTTGAATAGTATTTTATGGTTTTCTAATTTATAAAATGCTGAAATTTTGCAAAAGACGATTTAGTCGTATTTATTTAAGGCTAGTATTCGTTTTTACTTTATAGGCCTTAATACATTGTCAAAATTCCCTAAACTTAGTAAAAAACACTTAGGTCATCTGGTTCCAAGACGCGGTAATAAAGTTGCGCCAATCATCGCATCAGCGATGTTAAAAGCAGCTGGCTGGCGAACGGTCGGGGAGATTCCAAATATTCCGCAAGCAGTGGTATTGGCGCTTCCGCATACATCTAATATCGACGGTGTCTATGCAATACCCAGTTTATTTGCTCTAGATCTAAAAATTAGTATCATGGGCAAGCATACTTTGTTTAAGGTACCAGTCCTTGCTCAGCTGCTACGTTGGATGGGTATTATCCCTATTGATCGTGGTAATAAAGGGTCAGTATTGCAGGCAAGTATTGATAAGTTTAAAACTGGAGAACCCTTATTTTTGGGGTTATCTCCAGAGGGGACACGTCAATATACCAAAGAGTGGAAAACAGGGTTTTATTATTTGGCAGTAGGGGCCAATGTGCCAATCTTACCAGTAGCGCTGGATTATAAAACCAAAGAGATACGATTTATGTCTTTGGTTTATCCTACTGGAGATATTTCAGGGGATTTGCAAAAGATTTATAACCAATATCAAGGAGTGGTTCCAATGTATCCTGAGCGCTTGTCTCAACCACTACAAGACGTTAATAGCGCGGATGACTGACAGTTTTATTAAAGCAGGTCGTTGTTAAATATGGATATCCAAAAAGCCTCCGATATTTCAATATCGAAGGCTTTTTTATCTTGAACCGTAGTGATCTAAGCTTGTCGTTGAGGCTGACAATAATATGATCAATATTTAACGGAGATGAGGGTCCTGCTATTGATATTTAGAAGTTTGGTTGACCGTTAGAAGCATTCACACCGCCGTCAACAGGCAGATTGACACCAGTAATCATCGAGGCGTCATCACTTGCTAAAAAGGTGATCGCTGCTGCAATATCCTCAGGAGTGGCAAGACGTCCTAGTGGGCAACGGGCCAAAAATTTATCAGTTTTAGCCTTGTTGTTTTGAATAGCACTGGTCATATTGGTCTCCGTCACGCTGGGATTAACGGCATTGACACGTACCCCATCTGGACCGTGATCGAGAGCCAACGTACGAGTTAGATTGGTAATGCCAGCTTTAGCCGCATTGTAGGCCGCCATGTTCCAATCGCCTCCGATACCTGAAAGCGATGAGACATTGATGATATTGCCTTTCGTCTTGATCAGATATGGCATCGCAGCTTGACAGACATAAAACGTACCATTCAAGTTGACATCGATTGCAGATTTCCACTCTTCAGCTGACATCTCAGTGATTTTACCTTGTGTTGCTTTGCCAGCGTTATTCACCAATACATCAATCTTTTCAAACTTTTCTATGACTCTTTTCATCATTTCTTGTACTTGGTCTTGTACACTAATATCACAGGTAACTGTAAGATAATTGTCGCTATGAATCCATGTACGATCTAAGGGAAACTCTTTTGCGGTTTCTTCTAAAGTTTCAGCAGTACGACCTACTAAGACCACACTGGCACCTTCTTGAGCAAATCGAATAGCAGTTGCACGACCAATACCTGACCCTGCTCCTGTAACGATAACTGTCTTTTCTTTAAAACGTTTCATGGCCTTTAATCCTTGTTATTATAAGAGAGTGACTATATAAGCAAAACCGGCAAAGGGAGTTTCGATCAGTTTATCATCCATGAATCGACCCTCAAATGGTATTGCTTTATTATTATCATAACAAGTCACTGCTTTGAAAGCGACAACAAAGCGGGGATGTATAACAGTCTTCTTGTATAGGAGTGTTACGATGGTTAAGGTTTTTTATATGGGTATTTATCACGCTGTTATTTTTTACTTTACGTATTAGGTCACAGTTATACTTGTTCAAAAGAATGCTATTTTTCAACCATAAGAGTGATGCATTGTGCCAGACGCTATCAAACCTTTATCTGAACGTCTTCTTGCTCTAGAAGCGCTAAACTGTTATCTGCAGTTGTCACCTTCTACTATGAGCTTGTCTATACCACATACAGCAGATGTACAGTATTCTGCCTGTCAATATGTCTATAAGTTGCCAAAAGGAGCGCTACGTATACTAGAAGTGTCGTTGCCCCTACCTATCATTAGTAGTACGGCTGATATTGAAACGGCACGCCTCGCTATTGTCAAAGCTGCAATGATATGGCAAAAGCAAAGCTTGCAGCGTGATGAAGATAGTAATACTGTGACTCACAAGGTGTTAGTACTGGATGTTCAACTTGTAGATCATCAAATATCAGATAATGATGGCATTAAAGAAGACAAGAGATTATCGGTGACGACGTCTATCAATCATAGTTTTGGGGCACGTTACTTTATGGAGCATCTGATATCAGATGTTAGTAAAGACGAGCAATTGTTACAAGTATTTAGTCGTCAGGATTGGTATCTAGCTATCGAGAGAGTTATGACACCTTGTGATCTATGGCAATTTTTGGATTTTCACTTAACGCATCTTAATCAATCGCTCATAAGCGGGGTAGCGAGCTTTGAATCTGAAACAGCGCTTATCTCCCAATTTATGCACAGCGATGCTTTATTATCGCATGCTATAAGTGTAGACAATGAGCTTATCAAAAATGGATTACAAGATGAGCCAAATTCGGCTTTGGTTGCGATGAGTCTGGCACAAAAACAACAAGACGTGAGTTTACAGCAGGCCTATCAGCAGCACCGAAAACAGGCGTCTATATTATGGTCACAGCTTAGCAGTCAAATTATCAGCTTGGCTAGCGAGCCGTCTATTACAACTAATAAAAAGGTGGTAGACGCACAGACTATATGGAAACGACAGCTATTAGATGAGTCCTTGTTTTCACGTCATGAGCTTATACGTACCCTATATAAACATCCTGAGCGCGCACTTACTATGAGGGAGAATGGGTATGTTATTCATCAGCACTCTTATACAATTTTGGGCCGTCATTATGTGATGATATTTTATGGAAAAGGCAAAGACACCGCGCAGAGCAGAGCGGCTATCCAACCAAGGCTACAAGCAATTGCGCAAGATGTTGCACTGCGTTTACCACTTGTTGAGCTACACCATATTATTGTACTGGGCATCGAGTTTGTCTTAGAGAAAGACGACACTTATTTGGATATAGATGCATGGATTCAGCCAGTTGAGTCTATGACTCAAAGGGAGCGTCAATTAACCAAGCAGTTACAGCACTTAAATCAGCAAAACAAAGCGCAAGTACAAAACAGTCAGTCAGTAGACAATGGTCCATCAACACGAATGCAGTTGAATTTAAATGTGCCTGCACGACCTATTAAGTTATAAACATAAAATCTGAGCCATAAAAAAAGACAGCCTAAGCTGTCTTTTTTATATTGGAACAATAGCTATCGTTAACCTTTATTTCAGATTATCGTTGTCATCGATATCAGTAAAGTCTGTACCTGAACCTAAGTTTGAACCTGTGTCTGTATCGCTATCACGTGTCTCTACATGAGTGATATCTACATGATCACTGCCAAGCTTAGTGGTGTCAACTACGTCTGTGTGCAATTCGCTAGTCGATGGGCTAGTAGAAGCAGTAGGCGTATTATCACGAACTGAGTCAGCAACTTTTTCCTGAGTCGACGAGCTGGTATGAACAGTAGACTTCGCTTCTGCTTTGTCCTGTTCTTTATCCATTTTGTCTTGCATTTTACGTAGGAAACGAGCAGCGGCTTCTTGGCCACCAAGACCAAACGATAGAGCGAAAGCAACGGCTACAGCACCTAATGTTAAGCCAAATGCCAGGTTCACAATAGAGTCAGCGATACCCATCGCTTTTAGGCCCATTGCTAACACTAAGCCCATGATCAATACGCGTACAATATTGGCTAAAAATTGTGAGCCTTTCTCAGAACGCTCAACGACACCAGCAATGATATTGGCAAGCCAAAAACCGATGAATAGAATGATCGCACCTAAGATGATGTTTGCACCGAAGGCGATAAACATCGTGATGATAGCTGAAATAGGTTCAAAACCAAGCAAATCAGCTGCCGCGATTGCAGCAAACAACATAGCAAAGAAGATAATGGCATAGCCGACTAGATCAGAGATCTTTTTGTCGCCCATGGTTTCTTGCAGGCCAACTTTAGCAGGTAATTGGTTGACCTGAGTATTCTCGATCAAGCCTTTGATAATGTCTGCTACCATACGTATGACATAATAAGTCACAACAAGGATCGCTATAGCCATGAAAATGTTAGGCAATGCTTCCATAATCTTATTAAGCATATTAGTCGCTGGACGAGCGATCACTTCAATTTTTAGAGCATTTAATGCAGCGATTACAGTTGGGATGATAACAACCAAAAACGCTAAAGAACCAGCAATATTAGGTAAGCTGTTTTCTTCACTCAAACCTGCTTTTGTAGCCAATGCTTGTACATTAAAGGTAGATACAAGGTTGGTCACGATACCGCGTACGACTTTGGCGATGATATAACCCACCACAAAAACCACAATAGCGATAAGAATATTAGGAATAAAGCTAAAGATTTTGTCAACCATATTGGTCAATGGAGCAAACAAACCATCAAGCTCTAATTGGCCAAGTACCATTGTCAATACAACCAACAAAATAAACCAATAAACCATATCAGCAATAGTGCTGCTCATTGGTTTAACGCCAGCTTGAGCACTTAAACGCTCGTCCATAGTCGTCTTTGACAAAGCAGTGTTAAGCGCCGTACGCACAACAGTTGCAATAACCCAACCAATGATACCAACAGCAATAGCGCCAATAAGATTTGGAATAAAGGCGAGTACTTGATTAACCATATTTGCAAACGGTGCTGAAATTGAATTTAAGTTTAACTGAGTCAATGCGCCTGAAATAGCAATAACGAAGATAAACCAGAAAACGACTTTAGAGATAATACCTTCTAAATCGTAGGTTTTGCCTGTAGAAGAATTCATACGCTGATTTAAATTGACCTTAGCCAATACATTGCGTACCAAAGCTGCGATGCCAAGGGCAACGAGCCAACCGATCACGAAGATCAAAATAGCACCAATGATGGAGCCAATAGGTCCACCAAGATAACCATTAAAAGATGCAAACATTGGGTTCATCCTGTCCTCCTTTAATCACTATATAGTAAGTCATAAAACAATCATTGATTATATTATCGACGGATACACAGTAGTTTAAAAATAGTATTGTTGTATTTAACGTTGTTGACTAATTTAATGTTTTCTTATAAAAGTTTTGCCTAAACCATTACAAAGAAAAATAGTATTAAAAAATTACTTTAATTGACTTATCAATTTAGCTGATTAAGCTTAGCTGATATAATGATGCAGTTAAAGTTAGAATGCTTTACCTGACGCTATAATTGTGTGATAAGTTGTTATTTTTGGGGCAAGAATTAACAAAGACTGTACATTGTTATGTTAATTTTATCGGAAACATAGCTCATAAAACTAAGATTTGCTATGATAGCTGGCAAATAATATTTTAGTGTTCTTCCTAATTGATTTAACAAATTGAGAGTAATATATGAAAAAAATTACCACTTTAACTATCACTACGCTGGCCAGTGCGATGTTATTGGTTACAGGCTGTAGTACCAACAATGGCAACCAAGAAAGCGCTACTCCAAGTGTTTCTATTACTGAGCAAAGTACAGCGAAAGAAAAAGTAGGCTATAGCTTGGGCTTTATGATGGCAGAAGGTAATAAAGAAGCGGTACAAGATTTAGACCTTGATACTTTTGAGCAAGGCTTTCGTGATGGCTATGAAGGTGAAGAGTCTGCTCTGACCCAAGAGCAGATGGAAGAAGTACTAATGACGTACCAAAAAGAACAAGAAGAGAAGTTTGTTGCAGATATGCAGAACAAAGCAGAAGAGAATAAAACAAAAGGTGCTGCGTTCTTAGCAGAAAATGCTAAAAAAGAGGGCGTAAAAGAGACGGATTCTGGTCTGCAATATAAAGTACTAACAGCAGGTACGGGCAAATCACCAAAAGCGACTGACGTGGTTGAAGTAAACTACGAGGGCAAATTGATCGATGGTACTGTATTTGATAGCTCTTATGAGCGCGGCGAGCCGATCGAATTCCCATTGAACCAAGTCATCGCTGGCTGGACTGAAGGTTTACAGCTGATGAAAGAAGGCGGCAAATATGAGTTCTATATTCCATCAGATATCGCTTATGGCGAAGCTGGAAATTCAGGTATTGAACCTAATAGCACACTCATATTCACTGTTGAGCTATTAAAAGTAAAATAGCAGAAAAGTGAAATAATGCTGCGTTAAGCATATAATACTAGATAATTGAAAAAGCCCTCATATTGGATATGAGGGCTTTTTTAGTCACGGGATTTTTGTATTGTAAAATAAAGTGCCGTATTTAAAGGGTCTTTTGAAATACTTTAGAGTTGCGACCGTTATGGTACTTTTCTTGGCGAGCTTCTGGTAATGCACTAGCATTGACTTCAGCGAAGCCTTGTTCTACAAACCAGTGCGCCGTACGTGTGGTTAATACAAACAACTTATGTAGGCCATGACTGCGCGCTTGCTGTTCTAAAAATGCCAGCAAGTCTGCACCGCGGCTACCATTGCGATATTCTGGGTGCACAGCCACACAAGCAACTTCTGCTGAATCATCATTAAGTGGATATAGGGCCGCACAGCCTAAAATCATACCATCGCGCTCAATCACACTATAGTTGTCGATCTCTTGTTCTAGGCGTTCGCGTGAGCGGCTGACCAAGATACCTTGCTCTTCTAATGGTGTTAGCAGCTCAATAAGACCGACCACATCATCTATATTGGCATGACGAATCTCTTCGTATGGGTCGTGACTAATTAGCGTACCGGAGCCATCACGTGTAAACAGCTCTTCAAGTAGCGCGCCATCTTTGGCATATGAGATGATATGTGTACGATGAACACCTTGGCGACAAGCCAAACTGGCACAATGCAAGAAGTAATTAATTTCATTGTTCAAATCACGTTCTCGCAAAAAACGATCCACTTCATTTGGAATCATTTCGTGCAATAAGCGGCCGTTATCATTGATGTCAGCCTCTTCACCTAAAAAGATAAGCTTGTCTGCGCTAAGCGCCACTGCCGCACTAAGCGCCACATCTTCACTCAACAAGTTGAAAACTTCACCAGTTGCTGAGTAGCCCATTGAGCCTAAAATTACAATATGATCGTGTAGTAGGTTGTTCTTAATCGCCTCAATATCGATGGAGCGTACTTCACCTGTCATCTGATGATCGACGCCATTTCGAATACCATAAGGACGCGCAGTCACAAAGTTACCAGAAACCGCATCAATACGTGAGCCGTACATGGGCGAGTTGGCAAGCCCCATTGATAATTGGGCTTCGATCTGTAGACGAATAGCACCGACCGCTTGTAAGATAGATGGCATGGCGTTACGTGGCGTAATGCGAACGTCGTGATGTAGGGGAGAGTTGATACCAGCTTCTTGTAGATTTTTTTCTATTTGCGGACGCGCACCATGTACCAATACTAGCTTAATTCCTAAGCTATGCAACAATGCAAAGTCATGAATAAGGGTGTTAAAATTGGGATGATTGACTGCCTCACCACCAAACATAATCACGAAAGTCTTGCCGCGATGCGTGTTGATATAAGGCGCAGAGTTACGGAACCAATGGACGTATTCAGGTTTAATCTGGGGCATGGCGCTAATAGTCATAGTAGGAGCAATAATAGTAGGTATGGTAAAAGATAAGAGACATTAAAGATTTAACGAATATCAAAGATTTACCATAGCAAAAAACGTCGGTATGAGCTATCTTTTTATTTTGACGATCGCTGTTTGAATTTGGTCAGTTGTCTATATACACAACCTAAACACGGGGTTAGTATACCTATAAAAGCTTTTTGCTATGCTAAGCCCTATCACATGATCGATGACACGCATAAATTGTATTTTCAATGCATAATATAGAGTACATAACCTGTGTTTGAAAAATATGTAGGAAGAAATGCGAAGAAAGATTATAGCTTTGTCTCACAAAGAAACCTTGAGTAGTACTGTTTTACCGATACATTAACTAGGAATAACGAATATCATGAAGAAAATAAACCATTTAGCCAGTCCTTTTACTGCTTGGAGCGGTCATCGCTTATTTCAAGTCGTCGCCGGTACCCTTATCGGTGCGATGGTAGTCACAACCCAAGCGTCAGCTATGCTGCCAACACCAGAGCCTGCACTTGATGGCTCTGCTGCTGTAAAGACAGTTGCAAATGCTAATGGTAGCAACTCAAACATGCAAGCCGTTGATACCAAGATTACAGCTTCTCTTATAAGCGTGGATGCGAATGGACAAGAGACATTGGTGCCTGTAGATGCCAATACGCGCTTGCAGCCAGGTAACGTTCTAGAGTATCAAGGGTATTTTACCAATACCAACCCAGATCGGGTGCGTAAGATGACGGTTACATTGACGATTCCTGAGCAAGTGGAGCTGTTACGCGCGGTGTCTCCTGATTTTCCATACGGTAGTGTCGATGGTGATACTTTTGCTCGGATGCCGTTACGTACGCGAGTGGATAACCAACTGCAAGAGGTTGATCTCAAACATTACAAAGCAGTACGCTGGGATATCGAAGGTGTCGGTCTCAACGATACTGTCATGGTTAAATATCGTGCAAAAGTAAAATAATAGCCACAGTCGATATACTTGGTAAAATAAAAAAGCACGGCAATTAATAATTGCGGTGCTTTTTTTTGGTGACATTAAAGCGTAGCGTACTTGCTACTAGATTTTTCTTTAATAAGTTGTTTAATGCCGTTGACCTGCGGGGTAGTGGCTTGCACGCCAGCCATGATAAGTGCGCTACGCTGATTGGTATCTAACGAGCTGATATGGCCGACATCAGGGGCAATCACAATATCAGCGCGCTCGTGCTCATTACTTACAAGTGAGCGGTGACTAGTGGTTGAATAGCGAGTATTAGAGGATAGATTGTTTTCAAGTAATCCCCAAAAGCTACTTAAAGAGGTGACAGCGGGTAGTAAATTACTAGTCATATTTTTTTTACTTGATGTGGGTACAGTCACATCGACAGCGATGATAATATCAGCGCCCAAATCTCGAGCACTATCGACAGGGACTAAGCTGATCACTCCGCCATCGATATATTTTTTGCCAGTTTTTTCGGGTATGCGCGGCGCAATAAAAATATTAGGCACGCTACAAGATGCTTGAACAGCAAGGCCTGCATCTCCTGTGGTAAAGACCGCCTTTTTTAGCGTATGCTTCTCAGCAGCGATTGCGGCAAAGCGGATCGGAAAGTCTTCTATTGCGCGACCACCAACTTTAGCATTGATAAAGTTTTTGAGCTTGATGCCTTCAATAAAGCCTTGATTGGATAACACAAAGTCTGTTAACTCGCTATCAGGTGTGTTCAATGCTAATTGTTCAAGCCGCTGTGGAGTATAGCCACTGGCATATAGGCTCCCAACCAAGCTACCAACGCTGGTTCCTACCACGAGTGTCGGCGTGATACCGCTTTCTTCTAACGCCTTAATGACACCAACGTGGGCAAAACCTTTGGCTCCGCCGCCGCCTAACACTAAAGCGACGGTTGGTGCTTTTACGACTGGGTGAGATTGTGTGATCGAAGTGGATGGTCCAATGCTGTTACAAGCACTGACGACGACGCCTAGAGTCGTCAGTAGGCTTGTGCGTACGACTCTTTTATAGAAGGTTTGAGAATCTCGATTGTTGATAGGCTGAACGGACATAGAAAGGCCTTAAAAGCATTTTGAAAGCAAAAAGTATTGGTCAGATGAATGGTTGATTAAGGGTTGAGTCTATAGACGCACGATTACCAAATAGCTTAGTCTCATCAATAGTATTGTCAGCTATAATGATTAAAGTACACTTTATAGCGTATTGATTGTCGTCATAGTTAGGTATACTTTCATCATCAGTGTCATACAATAATCAAGTATAAAACATTTAAGTATGTAGAATTTAAAATAATATCTTTAAGGTTTTTGATGCCAATATCTAGCCATTCCATAGCCGACTTATCAAACATTGTGTTGCCCAAACAGTCGGCTTCAGCATTAGATATGCCAGTGACGGCGCTGGCGGGTGTTGGACCAAAAGTCTCAGAGCAATTAACGCAACTGGGTATTACACGGATTTTTGATTTATTGCTCCATTTGCCGCGAGATTATGAAGACCGTAGCCGACTCGTATCTATCGCAGATGTAGGACATGGGCAAGCGGCATTAATCACGGGGCGGGTGGTACATGTCGAGACCAAACGCAGCGGTATGACGGTGATTGTAGATGATGATACTGGCACAATCTCTCTACGCTTCTTCAAGGTTTATCGTGGTCTTGCCCAGACCATGAGTGTGGGCACGCGACTACAGCTGTTTGGGGAAGTAAAAGTCAGCCGTTACGGCAAGCAGATGCATCATCCTGAATATCAGATTTTGACTGATAGTGTCGCCATTACCAACACGGGCCTACAGCCCATCTATCCGAGCATCAAAGGCCTGCATCAAAATAAATTACGTACTTTGATTAAGCTGGCCCTACAAACCGTACGCGGCCAAGGTCTACCAATGACGCTATTTACGCCAGAGGATTTTGCTGTAGTAGCAGATTTGCCATTAGCGCCCTTTGAGCCGACTAAACTACTGGTTACAGAGACGGATTATTCAGAAGACATATTCTCCGCATTGGCGCGTAGTGTGCCAGACAACGCTGCTACTGACCACGTTAACAAAGCTGGTGTGACTACTTATGACGCAAGTAACAAAGGCAATTCGATCGCCGTTAGTGGCGCTCATAACAATGCTCACAGCAATGTTTACAACTTAACAATATTTGAAGCGTTGGTGCTACTGCATACACCGCCTACTTATACCGACGCTGGGCAACAATATAAATTGCTAACCCAGCTAAGTGCCCGTACGCATGCGGCTTGTCAGCGCCTTATTATCGAAGAGCTAACCGCGCATCAACTCAGTCTGTTATATCGCCGTCAGCAGCTGCACCAGTATAAAGCGCCCAAATGCACCACTCAAAGCCCATTGGCTAATAAGTTATTTGCAGCATTACCCTTTGATCTAACCGGTGCGCAGCAGCGTGTGATGAAAGATATTACCACTGATATGGCGACTTCTATTCCAATGCTGCGATTGGTGCAGGGTGATGTAGGTGCAGGTAAAACTTTAGTCGCAGCAGGCGCAGCGGGCTACGCGCTTGATAGCGGCTGGCAGGTGGCGGTCATGGCACCGACTGAGATTTTAGCAGAACAGCACTTGTTAAACTTTAAACAGTGGTTTGAGCCGTTGGGTATCCAAGTCGGTTGGCTGGCTGGCAAACAAACCGCAAAGCAGCGCCGCGAAGCGTTAGAAGCCGTGAGCGAAAATACGGTGCAAGTGGTGGTCGGTACTCATGCCTTATTTCAAGAGCAGGTACAATTTGCCAAATTGGGCTTAGTCATTATTGATGAGCAGCATCGTTTTGGGGTTGAGCAGCGCATGGCCTTGACCAATAAAGGTGTGGCGAATAGTACGCCGCATCAGCTTATTATGACCGCAACGCCTATTCCGCGTACGCTCGCGATGAGTGTCTATGGCGACATGGACACCTCAATTATCGATGAGCTACCACCCGGGCGTACACCGATTACGACCGTGACCATTGATCGCAACCGCCGCGATGAAGTGATCGAACGCATCGCGATTAATTGTGAGGCAGGTAGGCAAGCGTACTGGGTGTGCTCCTTGGTAGAAGAGTCGAGCGTACTCGATGCGCAAGCCGCTGAAGCGACTTTCGAGGACTTAAATGAGCGTTTGGATATTCGTATTGGCCTTGTACATGGCAAGATGAAGTCCGCTGATAAACAAGCCATCATGCAAGAGTTTAAAGCGGGCAGCCTTGATTTGTTGATTGCTACAACGGTCATCGAAGTCGGCGTTGATGTACCGAACGCGTCGTTGATGGTCATCGAAAACGCCGAGCGTTTGGGTCTGTCGCAACTCCATCAATTGCGTGGTCGCGTTGGGCGTGGCTCGACCAAGAGTTTCTGCGTATTGCTATACCAAAAGCCATTGTCGGATACAGGTACAGAACGTCTTAATGTATTACGCGATAGCACCGATGGTTTTGTGATTGCGCAAAAAGATCTTGAGCTACGCGGGCCGGGTGAGCTACTTGGCAAACGCCAAACGGGTAATGTAGGCTATTATCTGGCGGATTTGATTCGTGATGAGCAGTTATTTGCCATTGCTCAGCGTTTGGCCAAGCATTTAATTGCAGACCCCACGCGTAAAGCTGATGTCAGCCAGCTGATACATCGCTGGATGCCTGAGGCCAGCCGCTATACTAATGCTTAAGAAGGCGTATAAGATAGTTTGGTAAGTAGGACTTTAACCATGTATAAACTATAGATGCAAAAACAATAGTCAGTGCTATCCTTTTCTATGTATCTGACCAATTTGTATATTTTAAAAGAAGTTTTATTTAGAGATTTCTTCACTCTTATATTTTCTTGTTCTTATATTTTTTAGCCTTTTTTTGTGAGTCATGAAAGGCTCTTTAGTTAATCATACAATTCCCCACTCATAGACTCCTACATCTATATTCTTATTACTGCACGTTTACTTCATATTCTAACGATAGTTCTTAGTGAGTTATTGATAAAAAAGGATAAACGACAGTTGACCTGTTAGTACGATAGACTACAATGCAAAAAGCGTTCAATAATATAAACTGTCTATATCACCCCGCTAAAAATTAACGTTTATCCTCTTTTTTATCAATGTGCTTGTTTATAGAGACCAACTATGAGTGACCTTCAAGACCCTAATGATAAGCAAGTGTCTAATTCTACACCTGAGTCTGAGTTGCCGCCTTATCTCAACCCTGATATGCCCAAGCATGAACCTTCGTCAAAGCTACCAGTGTGGCTATTGCCTGTACTGGTAACAGTGCTGGTCATTGGTGTGCTGTTAGGAAAATATTGGGGTGGCAATGACTCGACTACGGATGAGTCGACCGTTGTCTCTGGGACACAAAGTGATAAGGTGCTTATTGATACCGATAGCGATCAAGCAGTTTTAACGGTCGAAACCGTACAGCCGAGTCAAGATAGTGTCGGCAATACGCTAACAGCTGACGGTACGATTAGTGCCAAGGATATTGCCACCGTCAGTGCCAAGGTCAATGGGGTGGCGATTGAACGAGTATTGGTCGAAGAGGGAACACGCGTTAAAGCTGGTCAAGTTTTGGCAATATTCGATACCGACGCGATGGAGCAGCAGGTCTTGCAAGCAGAAGCAGACGTGGCCGAAGCCGAAGCCACGCTTGCCAATGCGAGTGCAGATGCGGCACGTGTGCTACCGCTACTTGATATCGATGCTATCAGTAAACAAGAGGCGGACCGTTACCGTACTTCTGAGATTCGTGCTAGAGCATCCTTGCAAGCCTCAAAAGCGCGCTTAAGCAATCAGCGCCTAAATCTTGAGAATGCCAACGTCGTCGCGCCAGTGAGTGGGGTAATCAGTGACAAGATGGCTGAGGTCGGCATGGTCGCAGGTGGCGAGCCATTATTTACGATTATTAAGGGGGGCATTTTAGAGTGGCGTGCTGATATCGACCCTAAGCTTATTGGTGATGTAAACGTGGGTACGCCTGTTAAAGTCAGCTTGCCAAGAGATCAAGCAGTAATGGGACAAGTCAGTCGTATCGCGCCGACAGCGGATAATAATCGTCAAATTACTATTTATGCAAGCTTAAATGACAATTCTGCAGCGCGTGCAGGTATGTACCAAACCGGTGAGTTTTTGCTCGGTAGCGAGAGCATGCAAACGGTGCTCAATAGCGCTATTGTCAGCAACGATGGCTATGATTATGTGATGCTAGTGACGGATATCAAAACCCAGAATGACAAAACGGTTGGACGTATTCAACAGCAGCGTGTGACCCTAGGAAATCGTATTGGCGACAGCGCCATACTTGCAGAGCCCTTAGCGAGCGATACTAGAGTAGTCAAGCAAGGCGGTAGTTTTTTAAATGATGGTGACTTAGTACGCATTGTGGAAAATAGAGCTGTGCAGGCAACATCATGAATATGAATGTATCTACCTATTCAATTAAAAACCCGCTTGTTGCGATTTTATTATTTGTCTTGCTAACACTCGGTGGTTTGTTTGGCTTTCAACAAATGAAAGTGCAGCAGTTCCCTGATATTGATTTACCAGCGGTCGTAGTGACGGTTACTTTGCCGGGAGCCGCACCGTCACAGCTCGAAAATGATGTGGCTAAAAAGATTGAAAACAGGCTAACCAGTATTGAGGGTATTAAGCACATTCGTACTACCTTACAAACTGGCGCAGCTACTATCGCTACTGAATTTGTGTTAGAAAAAGATATTCAAGAAGCTATGGACGATGTGCGTTCAGCTGTCGGTGAGGTACGTGGAGACTTACCAGCAGCTGCTAATGATCCTATTATTACCAAGGTGTCGACAGCAGGATTTCCAGTAGTCACCTATTCTGTGACTGGGAATAATATGAGTGTTGAGGACTTATCATGGTTCGTTGATGACACCATTACCAAGCGCTTATCTGATATTCAAGGGGTAAGCGCTATTAGTCGGATTGGTGGTCTTGAGCGTGAGATTACCGTTGCCGCTGACCCTATCATGCTTAGTGGTTTGCAACTCTCCATCCCTCAATTGTCTCAGCAGATCGCTGGTATTCAGCAAGACAGCGCAGGCGGGGAAGCTGAAGTTGGTACTACGACTCAAACCATTCGGGTGTTGGGTGCAGTAGAACGCGCTCGCGAGCTTAACGATTTACAGATTGCCGTCCCTACTGGAGGCACGCAAGCGTTAGGCCGTATGGCTGAAGTGATGGATGGCGCGGCTGATCCTAGCTCTGTTGCCAAATTAGATGGCGAAACCGTGGTTGCCTTTAACATCACTCGTTCACGCGGTGCCAGTGAAGTTGAAGTTACCAAAAGAGTGGATGCGGCACTGGCGCAGTTAAGTGCTGAGATGACTAATATCGAGGTCGAAAAAGTCTACGACCGTGCGACCCCAGTAGAAGAGGACTATAAGTCTTCATTACGTATGTTGATTGAAGGCGGTATTCTAGCAGTCGTCGTCGTGTTCTTATTTTTACGCAATATTCGTGCAACGATTGTCGCCGCTGTAGCCTTGCCATTGTCGGTCATTCCTACCTTTTTGGGTATGTATCTATTTGATTTTAGCCTTAATATTATCTCGTTATTGGCGTTATCACTTGTCATCGGTGTGTTGGTCGATGATGCTATCGTTGAGGTCGAAAACATTATCCGCCATTTACGGATGGGTAAAACGCCTTATGAAGCGGCAATGGAAGCCGCTGATGAAATTGGGCTTGCAGTCATTGCCACTACCTTTACCTTAATTGCGGTGTTTTTACCTACAGCCTTTATGGGCGGTGTGGTTGGGCAGTTCTTCCGCCAGTTTGGTTGGACAGCGGCGATGGCTATTTTTGCTTCGCTATTGGTCGCACGCTTGATTACCCCTATGATGGCAGCCTACATTTTGCGACCAGAAAAACACCGGGTCGAAAAACAAAGCGCCTTGATGACCTGGTATCTAAAGATAGTATCCTGGACACTTCATCATCGCTGGTTAACTATGGGGGCTACCTTATTATTATTTGTAGGGTCATTAGCCCTAGTGCAGCTACTACCGACTTCATTTATTCCTGATAATGACATTGATCAAACGCGAGTAGGGATTGAGCTGACGCCTGATGTTGAGCTTGAAGATACCGAGCAGGTGACCGCATTGGCACGTGAGCGTATTTTAGCATTGCCTGAAGTTGCCCATGTTTTTTCTTCAGTTGGACAAGCACAAGAGGCGATGGGGCCAAACAGCTCTAGTGGTAGTGGTGGCGCAAAAAACATCGCCAGTTTAGATATTGTTTTGACACCGCGTGCCGAACGGATACCCAAAAAGGAGATTGAACAACATATTAGCGCCATATTAACAGAAGTGCCCAGTGCACGCTTTACAGTAGGGCTATCAAGTGGCGGCGAGACAGGGTATAGCTTTTCGTTGACCAGTACCAATCCGCAAGTGTTGGAGCAGACTGCGCAGCAAATTATGACAGATATCCGCGCATTACCAATTGCAGGCGCGGTCACCAGTGATCGCAGCTTACCGCAACAAGAGCTGACTGTAACCCCTAATCGGCTAGCAATGGCAGATAAAGGCGTCACTACACAAGATATCGCAACCACCTTACGAATCGCGACAGTGGGTGATTATGAGCAGCGCCTATCCAAGCTGAATTTGGATACGCGGCAGATTCCTATTGTGGTGCGCTTGCCTGATGTAGCCAAACAAAACGTCAATCAGTTAGAAGGCTTGTATGTACCTAGTACAAACCCAACCGGACAAGGTGTGCGTGTCGGCGAAGTGGCTGACCTCAATTTTGGTACAGGGCCTGCAAAGATCAGCCGTCTTGACCGTGAACGTTCAATCACGATTACGGTGCAGCCTGGTACAGGTGAGCTTGGTGAATTGGTAGATGCAGTCAAAAACACCCCTACCATGCAGCAACTCCCAGCCTCTATTACGATGATTGCACAGGGCCAAGCGGAAAACATGGCTGAGCTATTTAGCGGTTTTGTCATTGCCATGTCGGTGGGTATTATTTGTATCTTAGGCGTCTTAATTCTACTTTTTGGGAAGCTTTTACAACCCTTTACTATCTTAATGGCGCTGCCGTTATCGATAGGCGGTGCATTCGTGGGTTTGGTCATTACAGGCAGTAGTCTATCGATGCCGTCGATGATCGGTTTTATTATGCTGATGGGTATCGCCACCAAAAATTCTATTTTATTAGTCGATTATGCCATTATTGCGCAAAACAGAGGCTTAGCACGTTTTGAGGCTATCATCGATGCCTGTCGCAAGCGCGCCCGTCCTATCATTATGACCACTATTGCAATGGGTGCTGGCATGTTGCCGCTCGTGTTTGGCTGGGGTGATGCTGATCCTACCTTTAGGCGTCCGATGGCGGCTGCTGTGTTAGGCGGTCTAGTAACCTCAACGCTATTAAGTTTGGTCGTAATTCCAGTCGTATATACTTTGATGGATGACTTGTCAGGGTGGTTTGCTAAATGGTTGATCCCGCATGGTAAAGATAATAATCCGGTCGTTGAAAAATCATAGTATGAAAGCGTGTTATAAGTCATAAATGAGAGTAGGCTAGAAGCTAGGTAGTAAAACTAATCAGCTATTATCAATAAAGGACTATAGAGATGAGCCGATTTGCACTTTCTAAAATGAAATGTTCTAAAACGACATGCAGGTACGTCAAATTTTTAGGAGCGTTATCATTAATTATAGGTAGTATGACTGGTAGTCATGCTGCTAGCTATTTGCTAGAACCTGCAAATAGCAATGTACGCTTCGCTATCGATCATTTTAATACCTCAACTAATACGGGTGGCTTTTATAATCTGACCGGACAGCTAGAATACGACCAAAAGGCGTACACTGGCAATGTCTCTTTAGTCATTCCCATTAACACTTTAAATACAGGTAATAAAGCCTTTGATATCATCCTTAGAAGCGATGAATTTTTTGATATGAACAAGTATCCGCTAGCTTACTTTAAGTCTACTAAGTGGCATTTCGCTGATGACAATACGGGCGATGTGACCCGAGTCGATGGGGAGTTGACTATTCGCGATATTACTCATCCAGTAACGCTAACCGCTACTAAGTTCAATTGTTATTTTAGTTTTATAGCGAAAGGCTCAGTATGTGGTGGTGATTTTACGACAACCATTGACCGCAGAGAGTGGGATATCAGTAAGTATACGCGGCTAGGTATTACTGAACAGGTGGATTTAAATATTCAGATTGAGGCGGCTAAGCAGTAGTTTTTTGACTACCACTCTTTTAGTATAATAACTAATCGATAAAGGCCAAGACTTATTAGATAAGTTTTGGTTTTTTTTATGTCATTGAACCATCATTTGCCATACTATCGTTGCTCTCTTCTTTTATGTTCTAACCTTACTAAGATGAATAATATTCATCTTAAATTTAAATAGTATCGTTTTTATTCATGTCAGAGTTTGGGTATGATCTACCTCATACACAAATTTGGTTTTATCTTGAATAAAGGCAATCTATCATGAGTAAACAATTTACATATTCCATCTCGAGCATTCGTTTTGATGAAAACTATCAGCCTGCAGATAGCACACGTCTGACGACTAACTTTGCGAATTTGGCACGTGGCGAGAGTCGTCAAGAGAACTTACGCAAAACACTGACTATGATAAATAACCGTTTTAATGATCTCGCGCATTGGGATAACCCAACCGCCGACCGTTATTCTGTTGAAGTTGATATCATCTCTGCAGACTTAGATATCGAAGGCAATGGCCATACGTTCCCAGTCATTGAGACGCTGAAAACAACGATTATCGACCATAAAGAAAACAAGCGTATTGATGGCATGATTGGCAACAGCTTCTCATCTTACGTGCGTGATTATGACTTTAGCATCGTACTGCCAGCACATTTTGAGAAAAACCCAAAATCGCCACCAGCAGACGATTTTGGTGATTTGCACGGCAAACTGTTTCAACATTTATTGAACTCAGAAGCCTATCAAACCAACTTTAACAAACAACCTGTTATTTGCCTGAGTGTGTCAAGCAGTAAAGTCTATCAGCGTACAGGCAATCAGCATCCTGTATTAGGGGTTGAATACAAGCAAGATGAGTACTCCTTAACCGATGACTATTTCCATAAAATGGGCTTAACGGTGCGCTATTTCATGCCTGAAGGTAGTGTGGCGCCTTTAGCGTTTTACTTCGCCGGCGACTTGTTGAGTGATTACACCGATTTGGAACTTATCAGTGCTATCAGTACGATGGAGACCTTCCAAAAGATTTACCGCCCTGAAATTTATAATGCTAACTCAACCGCGGGTCACGTATATCAGCCAAGTTTAAAGTATCAAGATTATTCACTGACTCAAATTGTCTATGACCGCGAAGAGCGCAGCCAGATGGCAGTGACGCAAGGTAAATTTACCGAAGATGAGTTTATTAAGCCCTATCAAGCCATTCTTGGTGAGTGGGCGACAAGCTATAACACGCAACAACCTATCACAAAAAAGTGTGCTGCGTAATGGTATGTCGTTCGCCAAGATATGAAGCGAGTTCGGTGTAGAAACCATTTAGTGAGACTGTTATACATTTTTCTTGCTTGCTGTGTCTACGCTGACAGAGGCTACAAAAAATATATAACAGTCACTTCTCGAAGCACCATACATTTACTTAGTATTTACTATAAAAACCAAAATATAAAAGATAAATTAATATGACAACATTATCATCAAAAGTATTATTACCAACCTCAACCGCGGGCAGCTTACCAAAACCTTCTTGGTTGGCAGAACCTGAGAAAATCTGGTCACCTTGGGCATTAGAAGGGGAGCAATTGAGTGAAGCCAAAGAAGATGCACTACGTTTGACATTGCAAGAACAGAGACATGCAGGGATAGATATCGTTAGTGATGGCGAGCAGACCCGCCAGCATTTTGTGACCACCTTTATTGAACATCTAGATGGTGTGGATTTTGAAAATCGTAAAACGGTCAAAATCCGTGATCGTTATGAGGCGAGTGTGCCGTCAGTCGTGGGTGCGGTGAGCCGTCAAAGACCAGTATTTGTGGACGATGCTAAATTTCTACGTCAGCAAACCAATCAACCAATCAAATGGGCGCTGCCTGGCCCAATGACGATGATTGATACGCTGTATGATAGCCATTATAAAAGCCGTGAAAAACTGGCTTGGGAATTTGCCAAAATTCTCAATCAAGAAGCCAAAGAGTTAGAGGCAGCTGGGGTGGATATCATCCAGTTCGATGAACCTGCCTTTAATGTGTTCTTTGATGACGTCAATAACTGGGGTATTGCCACGTTAGAGCGTGCAATAGAAGGTCTAAAGTGTGAAACGGCGGTGCATATTTGCTACGGCTATGGCATCAAAGCTAATAATGACTGGAAAAAGACACTGGGCTCCGAGTGGCGTCAATATGAGCAAGCATTTCCTAAACTGCAACAATCTAATATCGATATTGTCTCTTTAGAGTGTCAAAACTCACATGTGCCGATGGATTTGATTGAATTGATTCGCGGTAAAAAAGTGATGATCGGTGCCATTGATGTGGCAACCAATACCATTGAGACACCTGAAGAAGTTGCCGATACGCTACGCAAAGCCCTGCAATTCGTCGATGCAGATAAGCTCTATCCTTCGACCAATTGCGGCATGGCACCTTTATCTCGCCAAGTGGCAAGCGGCAAATTGCAAGCGTTAAGTGCAGGCGCGGCAATCGTACGAAAAGAGCTGACGGATCAGTTAAAAGGTCACTAGTTTTTGTAGGCTGGTTTTTTAACCCAGTATGATAATCTTGCAAAATATATAAGCAATAACCAAATTTAAGAGATACATGATGATAGAAGCGAGCGACTTTAAAAATGCTATGGCGCTATTAACGACAGCGGTGAATGTGATCACGACTAAAGGCGTGTCCGGCAGTCATGGTTTTACTGCATCCGCTGTTTGTAGCGTCAGCGATACGCCGCCAACTTTGCTGGTCTGTATGAATACAGCGGCACGCTCGCACGCGCATTTTGTAGAGAATAAAATCTTAACGGTTAATGTGCTAGGCGCGCAGCATGAGTATTTATCCAATGCCTTTGCCTCTAGGTTAAGTGCAAAGGAGCGCTTTGCGCAGGGCGCTTGGACTGAGCTAGTCACTGGCGCGCCTGTTTTACAAGATGCGTTGGTGAGCTTTGATTGCGTCATTGAGGACATTCAGCAAGTGGGCACCCATAGTGTGTTTATGTGCCGAGTAGTCGCTATCAACCAATCTGAGCAAGACTCTGAGAGTGGCGAGAGTTTGGTCTATTTTAATCGCGCTTATCATCACGTTAGTCAAATACAAATGGCTTAAGTGATTCACCATTCAACTTCATTCAACTAAAAAGTACTCACCTGTGGAATTATTCATTTTTTTAATCATTGGCGCGCTAGCAGGGTTTGCAGCAGGGCTTTTTGGCGTAGGTGGCGGTACTATCATTGTACCGCTGCTATTTATTGTCTTTACCCAAATGGATTTCCCTGCTGATAACGTCATGCATCTGGCATTGGGTACCTCCCTTGCGACTATTATTATCACCTCTATCAGCTCGCTGATGGCGCACCATAAAAAAGGCGGCGTCATGTGGCCGGTCTTTAAAAACCTCGCCCCCGGTTTGGTGCTTGGTTGTTTTTTGGGCGCAGGAATTGCGGGACAGATATCTGGGTTATATCTTCAGCTTATCGTTGGCGTGTTTTTACTGTGGGTCGCCTATAAGATGTTTTTAGGTGGTAAAAAACAGGTCGCTAGTCATGCTAATGATGTCAGTAATACCAACCATAACAATATAGTACTACCCTCAAAACCTAAACAATTGGCGGCAGGTGGGGTAATTGGCATCGCTTCTGCTATCTTTGGTATTGGTGGCGGCAGCTTAACGGTGCCTTATCTCACCCGTTATAATGTGGTCATGCAAAAGGCGGTTGGCACCTCGGCGGCGTGTGGTCTACCTATTGCCATAGCAGGCGCGTTAGGGTTTATGTTTTTTGGTATGCAACAAGAAGTGAGTGTACCTAACACCATTGGTTTTGTGCATGTTTATGCCTTTTTGGGTGTCAGTATTATGAGCTTTTTTACGGCCAAAGTCGGCGCAAAAGTCGCTCATATGCTTTCACCGCAATTATTGAAAAAGTGTTTTTCAGTATTGTTATTCGTAGTTGGGCTTTATTTTCTTTATAAGGCGTTGGTTTGAGTATTTATATTGGTGTATTTAAAATTACGAATTTCTATTATGCGACTTAGTCTAATAAGAGTAGTTCTACTATAACAGTCTATTTTAAGTGGTCTGTTAATCGATTTTTGATGCCTTTTAGATGGTTCCTCTAGGGTACGCCTATAAAAGACTACAACCAGATTAAAACTACAAGAAATCTTGATCTGATCGAATGTAGTGAGACTTCATAGTAGGGTACTTAGAATTCGTTAACTACAAATTGACGAGAAGCTTCCCCATCTTTCATATCATACTA
>NZ_JBPYDE010000023.1:0-21742 GCF_051847555.1 Psychrobacter sp. 1Y4
TGCTGCATCCAATCATACTGACCGTGCATGACATTGTGACCAAGCTCCATGTTGTTTAATATCTTGCTAAAACTTAGTAAAGAAGTACCTAATAGCCAAATGCTCAATTGCTTACGGCGTGAAGAGGGACATGCGGCAACAGCAAGCAGACCACGTGCTAGTATTTCACTATAAACGACAGCAGCATAAATGCGCTGAATATAGCGCGCATCCTCTGCACCAAGCGATGCCATGACACTCTGATATAACGCATCTAACTCAGCAGCCATCGTCTCAGTTTGTACCTTTGATAGGGGCGCGCTGCTTAATGTCGGGTAACGAGTCTGCGCTACCCATCGCTTATCTACTACAGACTGAATAGGGGTAGTAGGGAGCGCGGATCGAGCACTAAACATAGGCGGTAATAAACGCATAAAAAGTCCTTTGTTATATTAAATATCGAGCACAACATCGGTTACAGGTACATTAATACAAGTCTGAATGGACTCAAAACCTTCACCGCTGACAACCCCTGTCTGGATGTTCTTGACCTGACCGCTGATTTTTTGACAGCGGCACAGGTGGCAAATGCCTTGACGACAACCATAGGGCAAACGTATATCTGCCGCTTCAGCGCTTTTAAGCAAAGTAGTACGGCTAGTAAACTGCCGCTGTCGTCCGCGTAAATGTACGGTTCGCGCTATGCTATCAGTCTCGCTTCCTTCCTGATCGTGATGATTAGCACTCGTCCCAAAGCGTTCTATCGTGATGTTATCGAGTAGCGATGCTGTATTTTCAACAGTCAAATCATTTACTGCTTGGTACAGGCTTGATAACAAAGACTGTGACCCGCAGGCATATATCTGCGTTTGAGCGAGCGGTAGTCCAAGCGCAAGTAGGCTATTCTTGGTCAGGTATCGATTGTCTGCAAGATAAGTGCTGACATCTTGCGTTGCAATCAGATGATAGCGAAACGCAGGATAAGTCGTGGCTAGTGAAGCCCAAAATGATGTCAATATAGGCGTGCGATTGTAGTGAAGCAGAGTGACTGGTTGTTTATCCTTGAGCGCCTGCGTGACTAAGCTTAACATCGGCGTAATACCGCTACCACTAGCGATACACAATATCGGTGTCGGTTCCTCTAGCGTCTGTGACAGGACAAAACTGCCGTTTGGAACACTGCACGCAAAAAAATCTCCAAGCAATGCTTGCTGAGTCAAGTATTTTGATACCAAACCTTGAGGTTTAATAGCGATAGTAAGCGTGTGCGGTTTTTTACTTTGCCACCATAATGCTTGCTGAGGTAAACCAAGCAGTGAATACTGACGCTGATGATGAATACCGTCTATTGGTACGATTAAGCTTAAGTGCTGTCCGCCATGCCAGAGATTGTTCGATTGTTGTCGAAAAGCATGGTTGGTTTCAAACTGTAGAGCTATCAGATCATCGCTCAATGTGTGCTTGGCTAATAATCGTAGCTTAGGTGCAGTCAATGACCAAAAAGAATGTATATGCGTACTGACAAAATCCACAAAAACGCGCTGAATAAGCTCAGGGTGGTAGCCAGTCGTCATAAATAAAGCACCTGTTTGCTAAGAATTGCTACGCAAATTGTAAATATTAAGCTTAAAATCACTTTCACCAAATTATTGTTTTATTAAGTTATATTAATATAATAACCCTTGTTAATTAAGTTTATAGTTTGATTGATGCAAAATTTTGTAGGTTTTATAAAACAAAAATCTATCAGCAGTTAATTTTATTTATTATTATTTTTTATAGCGTCTACAAGTTTATTCTTAGCTTTTATCAGAAATGAGTAGCAGAAGTATTAAAAACGACTAAACATACCAGAAAACAAGCTGTTAGCTTGCAGGGCATGCGCCACAATGCGATAATAGCAGACAATTTATAACCCTGATTTTTGAGGCGCAGTTCACTTAGCATCATTGCTAACTGTGATGACAGTCCTCGTCTATGTAGTCTATCGGAGTGTTAATGGCTCAATATATTTACACGATGAACAACGTGTCAAAACTTGTTCCGCCTAAGCGCGAAATCCTAAAGAATATCAATTTATCGTTTTTCCCGGGTGCCAAAATCGGCGTACTCGGTATCAACGGTTCTGGCAAATCGACGTTGCTACGCATCATGGCAGGCGTCGATACTGAATTTAGCGGTGAAGCACGCGCACAAACGGGTACTAAGGTTGGCTACTTACCGCAGGAGCCACAGCTTGATGATAGCAAAGATGTTCGTGGTAATGTCGAAGATGGCATGCGTGAAGCATTAGATGCGCTTGCCCGTCTCGATGCAATTTATGCTGAATACGCAGAGCCTGATGCCGACTTTGATAAGCTTGCTGAAGAACAAGGCAAGATGGAAGACATCATTCAAGCTTGGGATGCGCATAACTTGAATACTCAGCTAGAAAAAGCGGCTGATGCACTACGTCTGCCGCCATGGGATGCTGATGTTAGCAAACTGTCAGGTGGTGAAAAACGCCGTGTGGCCTTATGTCGTTTGTTATTGTCGCGCCCTGATATGCTATTGCTTGATGAGCCGACCAACCATTTGGACGCTGAATCTGTCGCTTGGCTTGAGCTGTTCTTACAGAACTATAGCGGTACGATCGTGGCCATTACCCATGACCGTTATTTCTTGGACAACGTTGCTCAGTGGATCCTAGAGCTGGACCGTGGTCATGGCTATCCTTATGAGGGCAACTACACTGAGTGGCTTGAGCAAAAGAATAACCGTCTTGAGCAGCAAAATAAACAAGAAGAATCATTTGCTAAAGCACTCAAAAAAGAGCTTGAGTGGATTCGTAAAAACCAAAAAGGTCAGCAGGCCAAGTCCAAATCTCGTGTACAGCGTTTTGAAGAGTTAAACTCACAAGAGTTCCAGAAACGTAACGAGACCTCTGAGATTTATATTCCACCTGGTCCACGTTTGGGCAACAAAGTCATCGAAGTCAATGATATCTCTAAGTCATTCGGTGATCGTTTGCTTTATGAAAACCTAAGCTTTAACGTCCCAGCGGGTGCTATCGTCGGTATCATCGGTCCAAATGGTGCAGGCAAAACCACACTATTTAATATGATTACCGAACGAGATACGCCAGATACAGGCTCGGTTGACTTGGGTGAAAGCGTTAAAGTCGCTTATGTCGGTCAGGTACGTGACAATTTAGATGATAATAAAACCGTCTGGGAAGAAGTGTCTGACGGCTTAGATATTATCACCGTTGGTGACTATACGACGCCAAGTCGCGCCTATATTGGCCGCTTTAACTTTAAAGGCTCAGACCAGCAAAAGCACGTCGGGCAGCTATCGGGTGGTGAGCGTAACCGTCTACAATTGGCAAAAACTTTGAAGCAGGGCGCCAACGTTTTGCTTCTTGATGAACCCTCAAACGATTTGGATATTGAGACCCTACGTGCGCTAGAGGATGCGATTCAAGTATTCCCAGGTACGGTCATGGTGGTCTCGCATGATCGCTGGTTCCTTGACCGTATCGCCACGCATATCCTAGCCTTTGAAGAAGAAGGGCCGATTTGGTATGACGGTAACTACACAGAATTTGAAGCGTATCGCAAAAAAACGATGGGTGACGATGCCGGTCCTAAGCGTATGAAGTATAAAAAGATTTCTACCTAGCTTGTCGGCTTAAAAACCTCAAGTTTTATACAATAAAAAAAGACCTCTAATTATTAGAGGTCTTTTTTATTAGCATATAAAGAAGCGAGAACGCCCTAACGCTTAAGACCAAATTTGCGCTGCTTTTTATTACTAATCTCAGTAATCGCATGGGCGATCTCTTCATCATCAAGACTGGCGATTTGCTGCAAAATTTGCATCATGTCAGGGCTTAGTACATATTTAGCATGATGAGCGATATCGTCAATACGCTGATCGAAGTTTAGCACGCCTGTGTCTTTATCTACTTGTAAGTAGTTCAGACGAGTCAGTGCTGTGACAAAACTTAAGAACAAGGAGCGATCAAAGAAATCAGGAATATCATCAGCATACAATACTGATAAACGTTGACCAAGCAGATGACAAAGATCAACTACTTCTTCTGTGGTCAAGTTTCCTGAGCCTTGTTGTGACAACAACGCCAAGGTCATAAAGTAACGCTCAAGACTCTGGGCAACAGGAGCGGCGAGGACTTCTAGCTGCTGATAACAGCTACTATTAGCATCTGGCACACTGAGCATGCCATCACCTAAGTCGATAATTAGGCCATGATCGATCAGGTTGTCGATTTTTTGATTAAGCGTATCCATCAGACCGTGCGCTGGATAGTATAAAAACAGCTCGCTTTGCAAGAAAGGATACATCTGAGTAACGATATCATCAAGACGGCTGCGACTCACGCGACCATTGCGTGCGACCAGTGCAGCTAAGAAAGACAATAGGATAAATACATGCAAAATGTTATTACGGAAATAGCTCAATAGCGCGGCTTGCTTGCCAGCGACTTGAATGATATCACCCAAAATATGCGGTATACGCTCAATAAGTTTGAGCTTGATACCATAGTCGATGATTTTTTGCGGGCTCATATCTGTGACGATAGTGTCATCAGAGTAGGGTATTTGACGCGCAATACCTTGATATAGGGCGATTTGTTCGCGGCAGATGTCTTCATCAAGAGCCGCTTTTGGCGCTGATAGTAAGACTAGAGACAGTAATGATACGGGATTGACGACCGCCGCTTTATTGATATGCTGCATGATCTTTACACCAATATTATCAACCATGGCACTGGCTTTTTCATCAAGTGGCGTATCGGTACGATCAGCGGGTAAGCTATCAGCAGGCACATCGAATTTTTGCATAAAGTCGCTTAGGTGCAGCGGTGTGCCAAAGCTTAAATGTACATTACCAAAAATACGCTCAATTTTGCGTCCAACTTTTAGTAACCCAATTAAGGATTCGGACTCTTTTGGCTTGCCTTTTAGCTCGCCGATATAAGTGCCACCTTCCATAATGCGCTCATAACCAATATAGGTCGGAATAAACACCACAGGTTTATTGGTTTGACGTAGCTGGCTATGTACTGTCATTGCTAGCATGCCCATCTTCGGTGGTAGCAGGCGTCCTGAGCGTGAGCGTCCGCCTTCTATAAAGTATTCAATCGGTGTATTACGGGTGATAAGGGTATGCATATACTCACGCAATACTGCGGTATAAAGCGCGTTACCACGAAAGCTACGACGAATATAAAAAGCCACAGCGCCGCGTAATAGAGGGCCTAATACGGGAACATCTAAGTTATCACCCGCTGCCACATAAGGAATGCTCAGACCGCGTTTATAGATAACGTAAGATAGAAGCAAGTAATCAACGTGGCTACGGTGACAGGGCACATAGATGATTTCATGATCGGTTGCAAGCTTGCGTACGCGCTCAAAATGATGGACGTCGACACCGTCATACAGCTGCGTCCATAGCCAAGTCAAAAATTTATCAAAGACGCGAATGATCGGGTGAGAGTAATCATTAACCATCTCATTTGCATAGTTTCTAGCAAGCCCGCGTGCTTCACGGACACTAATGCCTTTTTCATCCGCTTCGATCTGTGCAGCATGCTGGATAGCAGGCGAATAAACCAGCTTATCTACCAAGTTACGTCTATCTGATAAGTCAGGACCGAGCATAGTGGCGCGCTGATTATCAAGATAAGTATTGAGCTGCTGCTGTAATGTGCGTACCAACTCACGATTAGCGTCTGCTGCTGGAACTAATGTATGACGTGCGTCTCGGCTATCTGCACTATCAGCTACTCCGAGCTCATCTGCTTGTCCATCATGCAAGCTATCATAAATAATGGTACGTAAGTCTTTTGGCGCATGGAACTGGACAAAGGTATCGCGACCCATCACACCGATATTAAATAATTGCTTGGTAATACTTGGATCTTGCCAGTTATCTGCCATCAATAGCTTGAACAAGGAGTCCTCTTTTTCAGGCGCGCGGCCCCAAAGAATCGATACTGGTACCAGACGTATTTGTAAGTCTGGATGTTGTAGAATGGCCGCAACCAAACGTGAAAAGCGCGGCGATAGTTGATTGTCCTTGGCTTTGGGATGATGCAAAAATATGATAGCAGCATTTTCATTCACATCATGTATGCTGTCTTTGACACTCATCAGTGCAGGCGGCAGCTTATGTTCCCCAGTTTGCAGATCGATCAAAATACTATTGGAGCGCGAATAATCTTGTAGTACATAAAAGGTTAGCGTTTGATCGTCGGTATCGAATACTGGCAGCTCGCCCAAAAGCTTTGCTTTGACGGCGACATCAAGCGCCTGTCCCGATATCTTTCGGTACAGCTGATTGATAGGTGCCTTGGTATAAGTCGTCGCAGTTGACGACTTGCTAGCCTCAGAGGTGGCTTGCGCTTTGGGCGTTCGGTTTTTTAGGAGCTTGTTTTTTAGGAAACTGGGTATCATAATCAAAAGTCAGACTTTGCAAAATGTAATGCGCTTATGATGCCATAAAAGCGCTTAAAGCGATATATGGTGTCGGTATCTGTGCTGAATATATTATAAATGCCAATTTGTCTAAGGTAACACAACCTTGATATATCGTGATTGTATTAAGCGATAGAATATAAATAAAGTATGGGTACAAGGTATAACCGTCTGGTGTATGGTATTTATGATTATCGCTTTAATCCTATTATCCGTGTTTATTTTAAGTTTAATAAGAGTGCCTTATGACCCCTGCCATTAAGACTGCTAAGCAGCATCACCTTGATTATCAACTGCATGAGTATGTACACGATAGCAGTGCGACGTCTTTTGGTTTAGAGGCGGCTGACAAGCTCGGTATACAAGCTGCGCAAGTTTTTAAAACATTGGTGGTAGAGACAGATGCTGGCACGTTAGCTGTTGCTCTTGTGCCAGTCGATACCACCTTGAACTTTAAAAAAATGGCCAAAGCCCTTTCTTCTAATAAAGTGCTGCCCTGTAAAAAAGTGCAAATGGCTGATCCAAAGCGCGTTGCACGTAGTACAGGTTATGTGCTTGGCGGTGTCAGCCCGCTTGGGCAAAAGAAGCGTTTGATCACGATAATTGATATAACGGCTAAAGATCAGCCCACTGTCTATGTGAGTGCTGGCCGCCGCGGGCTTGAGATTGAGCTACCGCCATTACAACTGGCTAAAACGCTGACTGCTCTTTTTGAAGATATTGCTGATACATGATGGCTATTTTCAGAAATCCTATAAAATAATCAGACGTATTAAACTTGTCTTCATGCGTAAATTTTTAACTTATTATAAGGACGTATTCATGCCGCATTTAACTATCCAAGCATCTCCCAATGTCAGTATCTCTCACGAAGAGTCGTTACTCAAATCTCTAAATAAAGTATTATGGGATAGTGGTCATTTTGGTAAGCCAACTGATATTAAAGCGCGAATAATCCCTATCGATACGTTTTTGGTTGGAGTTGAGGATGATGAGCAAGCCCATGGTTTTATCTATGCACATTTAAAATTGATGCCAGGTCGTGACAGTAGTGTCCGTGAGCAATTGGCACAGCTATTGGTGGCTACGATAGAGGATACATTAGGCGAGGAGCAGTCGGGGCGAGCAGCGCTACAAGTATGCGTAGAAGTGGAGGAGATCAGTCCTATTTATCAAAAAAAGCTGCTTGGTAGCTAGCATTGTTTTTTAACTGAAAGCTTTTTAACTTTTATGTCATTTGAAATCATACTTGCTTATTTAATTACTTAAGTATAAAAAAAGCGCCCAGCTATTAAAAGTTGGGCGCTTTTTACTTTTCTTAATCTTAATTAAGCTTAAGTGCTAATTAAGATTAGTCTAAAAAGGCAAAGTTCTCGATATCCATTGCCGTCATACTTTCACTTGGTGCAACCATACTCTCAGCATGGCCTGATGTACGTGGCAAGATTTTGTCAAAATAAAACTCTGCCGTTTGGACTTTGGCTTTATAAAACTCTGGTGACTCAGTACCCCCATTTTTAAGCTTGTCATAAGCGACGGCTGCCATGCGCGCCCAGTGATAGCCCATCATTATGTAGCCTGAATACATTAAGAAGTCTTCTGAGGCCGCTGAGATCACTTCACGGTCTTTACGTGCCATGAGCATCAAGCGTACCGTAAGCGTGTTCCACTCGGCACATAGTTTAGTCAATGCCCAGACAAACTTACGCATGTCTTTATCGAGTGCATACTCGCCGCACCATTTCATAATGCTTGACGTGTAGTCACGGATGATTTTACCTTTAGACTGCAAGATAACCTTACGGCCTAATAGATCAAGTGCCTGTACACCAGTCGTGCCTTCATACAAGGTAGCGATACGGGCATCGCGAGCGATAAGCTCCATACCCCATTCTTTAATATAGCCGTGACCACCGTAGATTTGCTGACCATGTTTGGCCGCCTCGATACCAAGCTCAGTCAAGAAGCCTTTTAGGATTGGCGTATAAAAGCCTAGTTTATCGTCCCATTTTTCAAACTCATCATCATCACCATTAGCCACGCCTTGCGCCATTTTATCCGCATAACGCGCTGAGTGATAAATCATCGAGCGACCGCCTTCGGCAAAGGCTTTTTGGGTCAGTAGCATACGACGTACGTCAGCATGGTGAATGATGGCATCCGCAACTTTTTCAGGGTCTTTGGTCCCTGATAGGGCGCGCATAGAGCGACGCTCTTTGGCATAAGGTAGGGCATTTTGGAATGACAGCTCAGTATGGGCCAGCCCTTGAATACCAGTACCAATACGAGCAGTGTTCATAAAGGTGAACATCGCTTTGAGGCCTTTATTTGGCTCTCCAATCAGATAGCCGGCGGCATCATCAAAGTTCAATACACAAGTTGATGAAGAGCTGATGCCCATTTTGTGTTCGATAGAACCACAAGTGACGCCATTACGCTCGCCAACTTCGCCTTCATCATTAGGAAGGAATTTTGGTACGATGAATAATGAGATACCGCGGGTGCCTTCAGGTGCGCCAGGTAAGCGTGCTAGTACGATATGAATGATGTTTTCAGTCAAATCGTGTTCACCGCTTGAGATGAAAATTTTAGTACCGCTAATCTTATAACTGTCGTCCTCTTGCGGGATTGCTTTTGATTTGACTTGTCCCAAATCTGTACCGCATTGTGGCTCAGTTAGGCACATCGTACCTGCCCATGAGCCGTCAACCAATTTATGTAAATAAGTCTCTTTTTGCTCGTCAGTACCATATTGCATTAGCGTATTGATGCAACCTGTTGAGAGGCCAGGATACATTGCCCAAGGCCAGTTGGCTGTACCAATCATCTCAGCTTTAATCAGGTTAATAGACATGGGCAGGTTCATACCGCCGTATTCTTCAGGGTATGAAATGCCTTGCCAGCCGCCCTCAACAAACTGATTATAAGCTTCCTTAAAGCCTTTAGGAGTTGTCACGACGCCGTTTTCAAAATGACAACCTTCTGCATCAGCAGGCTGATAAAGAGGGGCTAAGACGTTTTCTGAAAAATCAGCCATGCCCTGTAAAATCATATCGATGGTTTCAGGGTCAGCATTTGCGCCATTGTCTAAGTCTTTATAATGCGTTTGAAAGTCAAATACATCGTTAATCAAAAACTTAATATCACGTAAAGGAGCTTTGTAAGTTAACATAGTTGATCTCTTTATTTGGTTTGCTCTAGTACGACCGATGGCTGGTTTTTATAAGCTTGTATTCGTATTAGAGATAAGAATGGATAAATACGGTTGGTTATCGCTATTAGATTATTATCGTTATAATCACAATGTACTGAGTAAAATGACAAGCTATGTGAATACTGGTCATATGTATATGATTAGTATAAATGTTCTTTTGAGACAAATATACAATGCATAATTAATTTTCATGACTTGATGGTTTAGATATTAATTTAATTTATCAAATAGCAATAGGTTTCTTAATATAGAAGAGGATTGCGATGGTTAGGGCTGTCTAACTTAAGCTATGAACAGTAAGCACAAACAATGTATGAGGGTAATAATTTATGAACGTGTATGGGTTCTTCACATCGCTAAAACAGAAGGGACAATAAATGCTCGCTTATATTAAGCATTTAATTCGTGGAGAGCTTGATCATTTGCTCACGGTCAATCGAAGCCGCCGACCATGGCATATGCCGATCATCGCTGCTATAGCCATCAGTTTTCCAGTCTTTGTTGGCGCATATTTTGGGGTACTACATGCAGGGATTAAGGCGTCTTTAGGAGCCATGGTTATATTAAACTTACCATTTGTAGGCGGGTTGCCTTATCGTTTAGTGACGGTGATGGCGTGGAGCTTTGCGATGACGCTTTGCTTTGCGCTCGGACTGATTGCGCAGCAAGTGCCCTTACTAAAACTACCAGTATTTGCGCTGATTGCCTTTAGCGTTGTTGTTTTCGGTCGCTATTATCGTCAGCCGCCGCCTGCCGGACTGTTTGTCATGATGGCGGGTGCAATTGCTCTATTCATTCCTGTTTCAGCTGAAAAGATATTATCAGCCACTGGGCTTGTGATGTTGGGCAGTGGTTTTTCAATGTTTATGGCACTTTTATATACGCTGTTTTTATTAGTGACGCGCCCCTCTACTGCTGTGCCAGAGTATCGTTATGAGCCAGATATAATCAGTGACAGTATCATCGTTGCAAGTTTTGTTAGCTTGGCATTATCGATAGCAGTGCTGCTAGACATGCCTTATCCATACTGGGCTGCGGTCAGTTGTTTTATTATTATTCAAGGCATACAAATGCGCACGATATGGATTAAACAGCTGCATCGTCTGCTGGGTACCTTAGTAGGTATGATGGTTGCCGGCTGGATGTTGTCTTGGAATCTATCAATGTGGGAGGTGGCGCTCGCAATACTGCTTATGATGCTGTGTATTGAATCGCTGGTTGATCGACATTACGGACTGGCCGTAATACTGATCACTCCGTTAACGATATTTATCGCTGAGTATGGCAGTGTTACCTCGCTTGCGCAGGCGAGTGTCCAAGAGATTATTCGGGCGCGAATGCTCGATACTGCGCTAGGCTGCGCGGTAGGCTTGAGTGGAGGGCTGGCGATACATTCAGTCAAGCTACGCGTACCGCTACGGCGCATAGAAAAATGGCTATTAGTACGTTTTTCATCTTCGCCCTAATAGCACTTTATGGTTACGAGCCCCTTATTGCTTCTTATTTGCTTGAATCGCAGTGGTCGCTTGAGTCACATCGATACTATGAGCGGTCCAACGCTCAAAGCTTAATGCAGCTTGGCCGATGAGCATCCCATAACCGTCTGAGGTTTGCGCGCCGCGCGCGGCGAAATGCTGCAAAAAGGGCAGTGCGCGTCCATACATCATATCGTAGGCATAGTGGCAGTCTAAACTTTGCTGAAGTGGTAAAGTCTCGCCTGTTAGCCCAATGGAAGTAGCGTTGATAATCAAGTCGAACTGCCCTGTCAGCTCAGTCGTTGCACACATGGCGATGGGGTGATTGTTAATCGTCTCACTGGCTGCGCTAAGCTCATCGACCAATACTTCAGCTTTACTCAACGTTCGATTCGCAAGGGTCAGTTGTCCAATACCTGCTTGAATCAGTGGCAGTATCACCCCACGTGCTGCGCCGCCTGCGCCAATGATAGCGACACGAGCGTTTGTAAGCGGCCAATCTAAGCTCATCATATGATTGACCAAACCTTGACCGTCGGTATTATCACCATATAGCGTCTTATCTTTTGACGAATCATCACTGACTAATAGTAACGTATTGACCGCGCCTGCGATACGCGCATGTTCAGACAGACCGCCTTGAGATTGACAAGATGCGTAAGCGAGTTGTTTAAAAGGTACTGTCACATTGGCACCCACGCCGCCACCATTAAAAAACGCCTCAACAACTGCGTTGAAGCTTGCGGCATCATCAGGACAATATTGACGTTGATAGCTAATATCAATACCCACTTGCGCGGCAAATACTTGATGAATCTCCGGGGATTTACTATGAGCAATAGGATTGCCAATAACGATAAAATGCTGGGTCATAAACGGTCCACTAGCGCTGTAGTCAATATAAATAATAAAAGTCGGTGCACTGTAGCTATAAAATGTCTTGCTTATTGTACGCTTTGCCAGACAGAGGATTCATAAAATTTATCTGAGTAACTCTGCAAGTCTTTTAGATTGTATTCATGATAACAAAGAAATAATAAGCAGCAAGAGAGAGAAAATCAAACAGTGCTTACTCATCATAGGGGATAACAATGTTTTTAACAAATTTGCACCTTCTACGATTGTTATCCGTAACGTAAAGGCTAGTCAAGCGCTGGGCAGTTGGGTACACTGTTGGCATAATGGCATTATAATTATGACAGTAAAGAGCGGCACAATGAGCCAAGCTTAAGCTAATAAATGGCGCATTTATTGCAAGCGCACTTGTTATAGAAGTTGTCGTATAAGTATAACTGAAGCATAGAATATTTATCATATAGGTCGTTGCTTGACCGCATTTATGATATCGATAGCCTATGACAGTAATAACAATATGTATTGATAATGCACCGTGTAGATAACTATTCTTTTCATTATTGGCAAGCCGCACCATTAACGGCTGGTTAATATAATTTATACCCAAAAAGTGTGAGTAAATTGCCCATGTGGAATAACAGCCTACAGACCTTTGCGGTCAGTATAGTGATAGCAGCTGGTGTCTCATTGAGCGCGTGTAATGCCCCAACGCAAGAAACCCCCTCTGAGGCAGTGTCTGATAGTACAGCTGAGCAGGCCAAACCTGAACAAGCAAATCCTACGCCAGAGACAGATTTGGATGGTGCGACAGTTGAGCAAGGCACGCCAGTCAAATATGATGTTTCTTCATGGGGTGACAAACAAGTCCAGCCTGTAAGCGTACAAGAGGTCGATCAAATAAAATCAACGTTTGGCAAGGTCGTCACCACTGATGAGAATAGCTTGGACTACGCCAGTAACCCGGCAGTCAAGTACCGTTTTATGGATACAGATGCGCCTTATCTGGACTTGATTGACTCTGAAAAGTATCTTGAGCTTGGTTGGTACTTTGCCAATCCTACTGACTCAGATAAAGAAAAAGAGCTGAGCATAGCCCATGCGAAAAAATCCTATCAGCTTGCGCGTCAGCTTATGAATGATGATGGCGGAAAAGTCATCTCAGATATGCTCAGAGGACAAATCATAAAAAATAAAACCATTGGTGGACAAAAGATAGAGCTGGGTAAATGCGAGTTTTATAGTTGTATGCTGGTGTTAAATAAGTCAGGTGAACAGCAAGCGGAAGAAAGCTAGTTATGATGGCTAAGCTCGATAACAGCGAATCCAATAACAGTCAGTTTATTAACCATGCTTCTATCACTAACTACGCCTCTACATGGCAGCGTCTATATCCGCAGTCTGATAATATGGTTGCGAATGCAAATAATAGCGTCATCACCCCAGACAATCGCGGGCTGGCTTATGGAGATGGGTTTTTTACTACTATTGGCGTCATCGATGGCTCGATATTGTGGCCAGACTATCATCACCAAAGACTGCTCTCTCATGCCCATGCATTGCAATTAGCTGTCGATAGCGACTCGCTACTCGCCACTTTGCAAGCCCACGCTCAGCAGCTACAGCAAGGTATTATAAAAGTCATCGTCACGCGTGCTGTACAAGCTGTGCGCGGTTATGGTTTTGCAGCAGATATGGTAGGTAGTCCTTGTGAAGTCTGGTGTAAAGCAACGGCAATGTCTATCGATACCGCGCAACATACTCAGCTGCCAGAGGGACGCAGCGTATTGATACAACCTACTACATCAGCCGTATGTCTAACCGCACAACTTGCTTGCTTGCCGCCACCGTTAGCGGGACTCAAAAGCCTTAATCGACTGGATAATGTACTGGCGAGCGGTGAGCTCCAACGTCTTAAAGCCAAATCGTTAAAATCTAATGCAGAATTGGGCGTTGGTGAAGGGATAGGCATTGGCGAAGGATTAGTACGCGATATAAGCGGCAGTTGGGTGGAGGGCACGATGAGCAATGTCTTTTATCAGTTGTCTAACGCCCAATCGACTGACTCTAGCGATAAAGCTAAAGCCAATTATCCTGATGATTCTCTATTATCAGGTCAGTGGTTTACACCGCCGTTGACGCAATCCGGTGTCGCTGGGGTGATGCGCCAAGTCATTATTGATGCATTCGCTAAGACCAAGACGCCAGTGATTGTGCGCGCATTAAATGATGATGATTTGCCAAATTTAAACCAGATATTTTTTTGTAATGCTTTGCGCGGGGTGATGCCAGTGAAAAGTTTGGCTTTGTTGTCGGGAGAAGTAGTAGAGTTTGGTTAGTCGATTACTCTTCTGCAAATATAATAAATTTGGTATCGAGCATATCATCAGGATATAACACAATATCTTCATTTCTATATTTTTCGCTCGCTTTTAATATAGCAGTTTCGCCATTCTCAGCAGTCACTTCTATTAGAGCGCTCATTGTCTCAATAATTTCTATTTGATAAACCTTCAACTCTTTTTCGTTTGTCATAATTATTCTCACTTTTGCTAATTATTTGTGCTGCTGATCGTAGCAAACGAATTCAAAAGAAGTGATCGTCTTTTGTTACGTGGACTTGTGTAATAGAAGAGGACAGCTTAAATCTGAGTGATATAACGAAACACGATTAGTATAATTTCCGATAATGTCCACGACCTAAAAACTCAATAATGCCTTTATCCCGTAGCACTTGTAATTGCTGGCGGATTTTATCGTGAACGTGGTTATTATCAGGATGTTTGAGTTGTAATGCATCTGCAAAAGCATAGACCTGTTTTAGAGAAAACTTATCATCAAGTCTGTCAATACATTGCCAAATATCTAATGTCCAGCCGCGTGAGTCTAGCGATTGCTTACGTAAGAATAGCGTTTTTTGAAATTGTTGAGTAACGTTATCGCGCGCAATGACTTTTTGATTCTTTACTAAAAACACTTTTCCTGATTCTGGCACTTTACGCAAATCGATATTGCAACCAACCCAACCAGCACGCTTAGCAGTAACTGATAACGGTTTACGCTTGATGATAATGTCTGGTTTAAAGAACTGCTTAGGGATAATTAAGAAGCTATTAACAGTAAATTCTGCTGAGTAAGTCAGAAAGAAAAAACTAGGATTATCCTCGCTATTAATGCGCTTAATCATAGTGTCATAAGCGCCATCATTGATAATGTTGCTTAGTTTCGCTTTTTTACTTTTTAGCTCAAATTGTTCGCTACAACCATCACAGTAAAAGTCAGCAACAGGTTGATTGTTAGCAAATTCAATTAAAGGCTGAGCGCTACAATTGGGACAATAGCTTTGCTTCGCGACCCAGTCTTCACTTAATACTCTAATGATTTGGCTAGGTGACTTATAAGCGCTGACAAGCTGTTGATTAAAGTTTAAATCCATAACAAAAAATCTTTATTTAAATATGTCCGATAGAATAATAGCCACTAAGCCATAAAACCTTTTACAAACGCTAAGATATCTCACAAGATAAGCAAATAACATTGAAAAGCACACGGTTCAATGCTAAATTCTAGCAAACATCTGCCTCGCGAGTTGCCATGAGCAAGCCTACACCTGAAATACCTCCTGAACGTCCAAATGATCCTGCATCAGACAAGCGAGACGGCACTATTAACGATCCTGCTAAGACATCTACAGACTCTGATAATGATGACAAAGCACCAGCGACAGATATTTCGCTTATCAATGGAAGAAACACTCCGCGTGAGTACAAAAAAGACAACCAGTCGTTTTTTATGCAGCGTGGCTATCAGATTTTATTGGTATTGGGACTGATTGCCGCCTTTTTATTGGTGATGGTTTATCAAACGTTGTTTGGTCGTATCGAGCAGCCCAAGCAAAAGGTGACGATTGAACAGGGCGACACTTATTATGGCTTGCTTCCGCAGTGGCAACAGCAAATCCCGCTGTTTTCTGCCAGTATTGCCAAGTTTTATATCAAGTCGCAAGTAGATGCACCGCTGCATGCAGGTATCTATCAGTTGCCAGAGAATCCGACGATAGCAGAAGCATTGCACGTCTTGCAACAAGGTGCGAAGGTGGCGATGGTAAAAGTACAAGTCATCGAAGGCAAAACCGCTAAAGACTTGTATCAAAATCTACGCGACAACCCAGGCATCAAAAAAGAAGTACTGACCGCCGATAGTGACAATGCCAGTATCGCAGAAGCGCTGGATCTGGTGGGTATAATGCCTGATTCAGTGATCAATAGTGACGACCCTATTGTGAGATATAATCTTGAAGGCTGGTTCACTCCTGATACCTATTATTATGGCGAAGATGCCAGTGACAAGCAGGTGTTGACAGATCTCTATAAGCGCCAGCAACAAGCACTGACCCTAGCTTGGGAGAACCGTGCAGCCGATTTGCCGTATAAGACGCCTTATGAAGCATTGATTATGGCGTCGATTATCGAAAAAGAAACCAGTGTGCCTGAAGAGCGTGAGCTGGTAGCCGCTGTGTTTACCAATCGATTAAATAAAGGAATGCGCATGCAGACGGACCCGACCATTATTTACGGTATGGGCAGTCGCTACGATGGCAATATCCGCCGTCAAGATATCGATGAAAAAACATCGTATAATACTTATCAAATCGATGGTTTGCCGCCCACGCCTATCGCGCTGCCATCTGCTGCCTCTATCGAAGCCACATTGCACCCAGCTGATAGCGAAGCCTTATATTTTGTGGCGACAGGCAATGGAGGTCATAAGTTTACCAATAGCTTGGACGAGCATAACCAAGCGGTAAGAGAGTACTTAAAAGTCATGCGTGAAAGAAAGTCTCAAATACCGCCAGAGTAAGAGAGTAGCAACGAATCTTGGTTACAAGCGTTAAACGCTCGATAACCATTTTTATTTTGCACAAAAATAAGTAACACAATTTTGAAATACAAGGCAATACCATGTCAGTACCTATAAATACGCAAGCGACTCAACTGGCTACTGATAAGGAAGCATCCGACATAGACACAGTGAGCGAAAGAGGGCGCTTTATTAGCTTTGAGGGTACCGAAGGGGTGGGTAAAACAACCGCTATTGAGCAGCTTTGCTCGCGTTTAGAAGCAGCGGGTATTGACTATCTGCGGACACGTGAGCCCGGCGGTAGTCCATTCGCTGAGCGTCTGCGTGCCATTTTATTAGACCCTACGACCGACATCAACGATGACACTGAGCTACTGCTATTGTTTGCCGCCCGCTGTGATCATATTCAGCAAGTGATTGCCCCAGCATTACAACGCGGTACTTGGGTCATCTGTGATCGCTTTACGGACTCTACTATCGCCTACCAAGGCTTTGGCCGTGCGCAGGGCGATAGTGAAGTATTGACAAAAATAGAAACGCTTATCGCACAGTTTGTCCCAAGGTTGCCTGAGCTGACACTTTGGCTGGATTTACCTGTGCTTGAGGGTATGAGCCGTGCAGGCAAACGTAGCGTGGCCGATCGTTTTGAGCAGCAGGCGCTGGATTTTTTTACGCAAGTGTATAGAGGGTTTGATACGCTTGCTACTGCACATCCTGAGCGTATTCGTCGCATTGATGCGTCAGGTACTGCCAAGGAGGTTAGCGCACGTATATGGCAAGAGGTCGAGTCTCAGTTTAAGGTTAATTAACGATGCTGTTATTCGATGCTATGATTTAACTTTACGATTCAACGTGATTGGTAGATGTTCGAAATGCTTTAGTTGTTAATTAATAACGGTTAACGAGCAACTATTAAACTAATAGATATAAAAAACCCTAGCTATTATAAGCTGGGGTTTTTCTATTGCCTTAGAACAAAATACTCTTACTAAGCTAAACGCTTTTACTGCTTATCTGAACTGTCATCAGCTTTTATCTCGACGGTGTCAGTCTTAGCATCAGTCTCTTTATCAGCAGTAGTATTTTTATCCGTATCAGGTAGACGATTCGGATCGAGCGAGCCTTTTTTATTCTTGGGTGCACTGCCACTACCATTAGCGTTGGCTTTTAATGCAGCGACTGAGCCTGACACTTTTTGCGCGGGCTTTGTCGTCTCAGTAGCTTTATTAGCGGCTTTAGAGGATGCAATGGCATTCTCTTGACTATTGGTTACAGGGCTGATCGATTTTTCTTTGGCAGTCACGTTATCTGACTCTGTCAGCGAATCTGCTGCTGATGTAGCGTTTGACTGTGCCGGTTGGCTTTGACTCTGGTCATCTAAATCAGCTTTCGTTGCTGTTGCGTTATCTTGTTCAGATTCATCGGCCAGCTCTTCAGTCATCTCTTTTTCTTTGCGTTTTTCAGGCGCTTTAGAGTTGGCTTCAAAATGTGCATCAGCGACGGCACGTGCTTGTACTTGTTTGTCAGTCACGTCTACAGGTTTTGGTTGTATATCGTCATCGACGACCAAAGCGACCAGCTTACGATCACGGGGCACAACACCATCGAATTTGTCCGTGATCACACTCAGCTTGCCTTCTTTATCGAGTGTATATAAAGGGACAAATTGTTTGTTATCCGCTTTGTATTGCTCAAAGCTATAGCTGTCAGTGATATTGGTAATCTTGATACGTGCCTTTTTAGATAGCATGCTGGCAAGCTTGGTGTAAGTAACGTCTTTGCCAAACAGCCACTGAGAATGGAAGTTTGATTGTTTAGTATCGCGCTCATTTTTGACTTTTTCGTCGCTGAACTTTAGACGAAATATCTTTTGTTCACCGAATTCATGACGATAATGTATCTCAGATAAGGTGTTTAGCTCTTTATCTGTACTCATGGCAAACAAATGACCGATACCGATCAGATCGAGATGATGGTCAGCGTGATCCGAGACTGGATTACCAAAATAAGTGCGTAGGCCACTCATACGAGCACCGGCGATATTGGTATAGTTGTTGTGCGCTACGATCACATCAAAGCCCTGATCTCGTAAAGACGTCGCTACTAATAACGCGATGGGGTTTGAGCCGACGACCAAAATGCCGTTGGTAGCAGGCTCACGCACGCCCAGCAAATTACCAACCATTTTTGCGCCCAAGCCTTGGATCATAACCGTGCCAATGATGACCATAAAGACCAGCGGTACTAATAGCTCAACACCTTGAATATCATACTCTTGTAGACGAATGGCAAACAGTGATGAGATGGCGGCGGCGACGATACCACGCGGACCAATCCAGCTAATCATCAGCTTTTCATTGGTCTTTAAGTTGGAGCCAATAGAAGACGCCCAAACAGAGAGCGGACGCGCGATGAACATCACGATGGCCAGCAATATAATCCCTGCAAAACCTACACTCATAAGACTTGCCAGCTCTACACGAGCCGCAAGAATAATGAATAATACGGAGATCAATAAAACAGTCAACGACTCGTTAAATTCCAAAATCGTATCGCGCGGGAAGTTTGGCCAGTTCGCCAGTGCCACGCCAAGTACAGTCACGGTTAAAAGACCAGACTCGTGCTCTAAATGGTTCGATATCGAAAATAGTACTAAGACAAAGGCGAGGGTAAAGACATTGCGTAAAAACTCAGGCACCATATGACGACGCATTAAGAACGCCAATACCCACGCGCCCGCCATACCAAGCGCTGTCGCTAAAACCACAATCTTAGCAAATAGCAAAAGACTGCTGGCCTCACCGCCTGAGATGATGTACTCATACACCAATACCACGGCAATCGCACCGATAGGATCGATGATGATACCTTCCCACTTGAGGATATTAGAGATGGTTTTATTTGGACGTACACTACGTAGTAACGGCATAATCACCGTTGGCCCAGTCACACAAACCAGCGCACCAAATAATAACGCAATCAAAGGGTCGACATCGAACAATAAATAGGTCGATAGCGCCACTACCGCGATGGTAATGACCACCCCGATTGACACCAGCATCTGCACCACGGTTCCATGCTGCTTGATTTCATCAAACTCAAGTGTCAACGAGCCTTCAAACAAAATAATGGCCACACCTAAAGAGATAATAGGGAACATAAGCTCGCCTAAAACCAAATCAGGGTCAAAGTAACCCAATACTGGACCGACAATAATGCCGATCAGCAACAAAAACAAAATGGACGGTTGCTTTAAGTACCAAGCCAACCATTGGGCCGCGATGCCGATCCCAACCACGCCGGATAACAATAGGGCGGTATCCATAAATTAATCCTTTTATAAGCTTGTCATACTGCACATACGTTAGGGGGACGCTTACAATCTAATAGCGGCTCTTGATAAGCGTAAAATAGACCCTAACTTTTATGATAGTAAATAGTTATTGCAAACGGTAACAACGGTTTTTTTTATGACGATTGGTTATCATACAGGGGTAGTTATGCCATATAACGTAATCGGCAAAAATAGTAGTAGAAATCTATATAATAGGAAAAAGCGTTCAAAAGCAGTTACAAGTCATCTTATAATGCACAAACAGACAGGGCAAACCAATAGAAACAAAGACTAGCACATGATAATTTCATAGAAAATGACTGCGTATTATTTATAAACTTTTGTTTATTATTGAATTTATTTGGTTTGTTATCATACCATGATTTTATTTTGCTTGTGCGAAACGTGTTATAGGTATAAACACAACAAGCAATTAGTGGTAGTAGAGAATGACGATACGAGTTAACACCTTACAAACGAATTTTTCTATATACTCGTTTAGGTATCTTGTTTACGTATAAAGCAGTAGGGACATAGCCATGACAACTGTTCTCCTACATAATACAAACGGCGTTTATCCAATCATAGTGCGTATTGGTTTGGGTAGTCTAGAGAAAACGAGTCAAACAGGCTATATAAGTAAATCAAGAAAATAGAAGACAAAATGTTTAAACGTCTAAAAGGGAGAGTAATGAGATGAAGGGCCAATCACAATTTCATCAGCTACAGGGCAAACTACAACGCAGAATACTGACAGCGATCTTAAGCACAGCGATGACCACAAGTGTCAGCGCGTTAGCTATCAGTGTTATGACTGTCTCTAGTGCGCAAGCTGCCGTCATTACTACTGATTTCTCCGATCTTGTACAGCAAGTAACACCAGGCGTGGCACGGGTCAATGTAACCAAGACCGTCAGTGAGGCTGAGCTGGCAAAAGCCCAGACTGCTGACTTATTGCGCAAGTTCTTTGGTGACCGCGTACGTATCCCTGAACAGGCGGTGATACCAGCAATTGAACATGCTTATGGCACTGCGTTTTTTGTGACCTCTAACGGTTATATGCTTACCAATCATCATGTAGTAGAAGGCGCAGATAACATTACTGTCACTTTAAATGACCGTACAGAGCTTGATGCGACGCTGATTGGGAGTGATGAGCGCTCAGATGTAGCGGTACTAAAGGTATCGGGTAGGCAGTTTCCAGCGCTACCTATTGGCGACTCTAATCTTATAAAAGTCGGTGAGCCTGTATTGGCGATTGGCTCACCATTCGGCTTTGATTACTCAGCATCCGCTGGTATTGTGAGTGCTAAGTCGCGCAGCTTCTCACGCGAGACCAGTGTCCCTTTTATCCAAACAGATGTGGCACTCAATCCTGGTAACTCAGGTGGGCCACTATTTAACCAGCGCGGTGAAGTCATCGGTATCAACTCACGGATTTTTAGCGGTACAGGGGGCTATATGGGTTTGTCGTTTTCCATCCCGATAGATGCGGCGATAGATATTTATGAGCAGCTCAAATCTAACGGTGAAGTGGCGCGTGCTT
>NZ_JBPYDE010000024.1:0-12381 GCF_051847555.1 Psychrobacter sp. 1Y4
GTTTTTAATTTCACTACTTTAAGCTTATCCTCATCCATTCTAAATTCTACAGTAAAATTCTTTCCAAAAATCATGTAGTCCTTCATGATCAATGTGTTATAACGATCTTCCTTAGCACTTGGAAATTTTTTTATTATTTCTTGAGAAGTAGCACCAGAATTTAAACCTTGCCATAATTCTGCACCAAAAACGTTATTAGAAAAAATGGATAATATAATTACGAACAGTATTTTTTTCATTAATATTTGCCTTATCTAAGTAATAACTAACGTGCTTCGCTTGTTTGCTCATTTTTGAGTGTAAGCAAAAGGGCGTATCCTGGATTCTGTGTAAGTATTGATTAGAGACAAACAGCAGTTATGCAAACTTTGGGAAAGTCTTCTTTATTAACGGTTATCATAAGTTTAGAAGCCTTGCTTAGCTTTCGGTAAATAGCTTTCTAAGCCTTTATTGGGTTTGTTAAAACTTTCAGGCTCTCGCTGTATGATATTAATCATTTCACGCTTAAATGCATCAGTATGCATTCTGCCGTCATAACTTAGGCTTGAGTGGTTGTTATAGTCATTCATAAATTGCACATTATCGACGATGGCCTGAATGGCGGACGGTGACAAGGTATCATCTTTATTGGTTAATTTGTCTAATGTTTTTTTATGGAACTTGAGTATTAAGCCTTTATACCCCTTACCTCTAGCTTTCTTTTTATACTCCACACTAACTCTATAGTTTGTATTTTCGTTGATATCATTTATTGCTTTTTCAATCACGTTATCTTTTAGCTGTCCGAACTGTTTATATTTGTTCTTGACGTTCATTACGTACTTTAGCTCTTCTAAGCTAAACTCTTTGCTGTATTGAAACTGATTAACCCACATGACTATCAATTCATACATTCTGATTGAGTGAATGCTCGATAATTCACCTATTTCCAATAGCCTATACTTAGTAAAGTTAGCTTTAAGTTGCGTTAAATATGGCAGTATTTTACTTGCAAATGATAATACAACTTCTCCGTTGTCAGGATCATAGACAATACTACTGACAAGCCTTGTTTGAAGCGTCTTATTTTCAGGCAAGCTCATTACAATATCAACGTCATACAAACGCTTGCTTGCACTCTCTATGTCACGATAAATATTCTGCTCATTCTTGGACTTCTTACCAAAGAAGAGCGATTTCATATCATCAACTGACACTTTGTATTCTGTGTCTTGTGTGACCTGTGGCGCATCAGGTCTGCTGTCAATTTGACTGATACAAGCGAGTATTAGCTCTTTGTCTGTCTTTTGCATGGTATACGTTGCTAAGATTAGATCATTTGACTGGACAACTAAGTTATTTTCCATTTTCTCGTCCTGCTCATTTACTATTTTTATAAATGTATGAGGTATATTAGCATCAATAGTATATAATAAAAACAGCACTTTCTATATAACTGTTTTTTCTGCTCATTTACTGTTTTTTCTGCTCATTTACTGTTTTTTCTGCTCATTTACTGTTTTTTCTGCTCATTTACTGTTTTTTCTCTCTGTAACATATTGATTTAAAAAGGTAAAAAAGCCTCTTAAACAGGAGTAAACAGGAGTAAACAGGAGTAAATAAAAACCCTTAAAGAAACGGGGAAGTAAAAAAGTTGTGGATAAGATTAAAAAGGAGAAGGATAAGGTCGATTAATAGGTTTAGAAATCTCTAATTTCTGACTAAGGACTTCCAATCCATTATTAATGCTCTTGATATCGCTTTCAGTCAACTTATCAGCATATTTAGTATTAAACCTACTTAAACTAGATTCAAGCGTTCTAGCATGCTTCTGGACGCTTTCGTTACTATCCAATGTTCTTAATCCTTGATAGGCAAGTTCATACTGTGTAGAGGTTCTTCTTAGAGTCTCGCTGATATGCTCCTGAGCTAATACTTTGCATTCGTTAGCAGTGGTTTCTTTGCTTATGTACTGCTCAATGTTATCTAAATAATTGAACGCTGTTAGCGTTTCTGCCGTCATTCGGCTAATATCACTACGACCCAACGAGCCTTGCAACTCATTGTTTTTGGCTGTTCTGCTAGCATCTAAGCTAGTAATGAATGCATCAAAATCGGCTATGACTTCGTGATAGTTTTTACGTTCTTTTTGTCTGTTAATCAATATATCCATGGCATTCAGGTTGTTTTGCATCACGTCAAACGTAAACAACAAGTCCGCAATGCGCCGCTGTTCCTCTCTGAAGCTATTAAAATCGTTGGTTAAACCCAATTCATTAGCGAAGCGATCAAGGACTTTGACTTGCCGATAGTCAAATTTTTCAGGGTAGTCAGCAGGATTATCGCGAAAGCCTGGGCGCAAGCTGAACTTTTCATGGTGTCGAGTCATTAATCGATGAGCAAAAGCGCTTAACGTCGCTCTAAGATCATTATTGTCTTTCTCATCCGCGTAACTTTCTCTTTTAGCTTGTCTATCGTACTCTCTAAGCTCTCGATCAATTCGTCTTTTTCGCTCATAAAAGGCTCGTCTGTAGTTATCATCAAAGGGGTTTGGAGCTGGTCTGGCGCTTTGTTCAACTGCGCTGTTAATTTCAATATCTGATCTTCCGATAGCTTTAGTGATGCTGTTAATTGATTGTTTTGTGTTGTTAATTCTTTGTGTGAGTTTTTCATTTGCTCGTGCTGTGTTTGAACTTTTTCTTGTGTTGCTCTCAATTGCTTTGTGGTTTCCATCAATCCAGTTTGGTAGGTTTTTGCATCGCTTACTTGACCACTCAATGTCTTGTTCTGTTCGCTCAATTTGTCGTTTTGTGTTTCTAATTCTTTGATTCGCTCGATCAATATATCGTTTTGTTGTTTCAAGTCGTTCATCGTAATCTCGCTGCTCAAAAATAATTCTATTGGACGTTTCTAGCACTAAGCTATTACGCTCCGCGATCATGGCGTTGATTTCACCCCTAATCGTCACTGGCGCAATGCCGTTAAATACCTCGCCTTTTTCCATTGCTACCAATTTAGCTGTCTCATATGCGTCACGCTCCAGCTTAGTCGCAACGCTGCCCATCTTAAGTTGTGGTTCAATATCTTTGCCTTGATCTGCATAGCTACGGCAATCTATCAAATCGTGCTTATGCTCGGCTAATTTTTCATTAGCAAGCTGCTCCCATAGTTGGCGAACCTCTTTAATCTCAACACTGACTCGTTCCATGCCAAGCTTATGACGCTTCGTGTCGGACAGCTCAATATCAGCTTTTTCAGTCAATATGATCTCGTTGCTGTTGCCAAGTGCTGCGGTACGCGTGGTGAACATAATATGAGCATGAAAGTTACGAGGATCGGCACCACGATCAATTTCTCTTTGAGTTGGTTTGTGAATGGCACAATCGGCAATCGTGCCGTAACGATCCGCTAGGGTTTGGGCGAACTTGTGTGCCAATGTCTTACGATCTTTCGCACTTAACTCATACGGTAGATTAATCAGCCATTCGCGAGCCACTCTTGCATCTTTGCGTTTCTCGGCAGCTTCCGCTTTGTTCCATAAATCACTACGATCAATATCAGCATTGGCAGCAGCCAACGCTGACGGCAAAATGATATCCGCACTCATCACCCCATGCTTTTTTGAGTAGTCGTGGGTCTTACCGTATCGCTTATCTTCCAGTTCACAACCAGCACGATAGCTCGCAGAAGCAACGGCACTTTGTCCATTACCTCGTGATATAGATTTAGTCGATGCGATAAAAATAGCCATTTCTATATGCTCTAGCTTTTGATTTTTAGCACTACGTCTTTTCGTAGTGCTGGGGGTGTGGGGGTCTTACCCCTGCCGATGTTTTGACTTCATAAATGTATAACCGTAGGGAATAAACATTTGTGAAGTCGAAAACTCGCACTTAGTCAGTGGGACTTAACCATCCGTCAATTAACTATATCATAAACTGTTGTTAGGTATTGGCGAAGTTGCTATAGTTGGGTGAATAGGTAGTTTGGTATTTAAGAGGAAGGTATGAGCTTACTTGGTGGTAATGATCTAAAGGAACAGCAAAAGATTAATGAGCTTGAGCTTAAAATAAATAGAGAGAAGCAGAAGTTAGATAAGAAGCTGACACGGCAAAAAATACTACTGGGTGCTTTTCTTGTAGATGCGTTAGAGAATGATTCAGTAGATGGTTTAAAGGATTATACAGCTAACCATCTATTAGATTTTTTGAGCAGACAGACGGATAAGGATTTAATGGCAGATTTGGTAAAGGAGCTTGGAAATAAAGTTAATGCCAATAATAACGATGAGACAAACTAATGCATAACTCAAAATCAAGTACCTGTTTAATAGCAACCGCCTTTGGATTTTTTTTACTTCCGGTTTTATTTGGCTGTACTACCTTAAAATCCTACCAAGTAACACCAATAGAAGAAAGAACTGCCCTTAACAATGAGAGCCCATCAGTGTTACCACAACGAGACTCTACTAAGTCACTGTCCGACATATTTAGTGGTCTATCTACGGGCGGTCAAATGCCAGGTATCGTAAGTGGCAAATTTGTTATTAAAGATAATTGTCTTATGTTGCAAGTCGCCAAAGATAAATATATGACGCCCTTATTTCCTCCGGATGATGTCGTTTATTTAGAAGAGGAAAAAACTATTGTACTGAAAGGCATAAAAATTAAATTGGGTGAGAAAATATTTACTGGGGGCGTAACAACACCAACGACAAATCTTGAGTTTGCGACACAAGGAGATGCCGCTTGTCTGACTGAAATAGGCATGGCTATCGATGCCGATATAATGGAAGTCTCTGAAGAGATTAAAAGGAAATTGGATACCTACTAAAAAATAAGTGAAGAAGCTATTTCCCCTGCTTATTCTCAAAATTGGTTCGGTACCCTAGTGAGGACTTAAATTTTCAGTTGTAGCTCATCTTTTTTTAGCCTCGCTATCAAGCCCCTTACTTTATATATAGAGATTGGTGGCTTTTATTTTATGCAGGATTAACGAGAGCAATCGACGATAGGGCTCATTACTGTAATCATCGAGATTATAATCAAAGACTCGCTGATCAAGATCGTCATAACTTTTAATTTTTTGATCTATATTTATTTACTAGTATAATTTGTCCACTTTTGCTATTTTGGCTGTCCAAGCAATTTACCATATTAAATACAGAAGAACTATCGAATCTCGATAACTTAAAGATATTCTTATATTCGTAAAAATATAAAAACAGAGGACTGTTGAAGTCAAATAATAATATGTTATTTAAAAGCTAAAAAGACTTTGGCATAACTTCAGGTTTAGTGATTCCAGCTTAATAAAATAATTGGCTGGTACACTTATCAACAAGGATTGTTATAATGTATACCTTTTTGGCTTTAGCGCCTATTCTCGTCGTTTTCTTGTTACTTGTAGTCCTGCGGCTACCGGCAAAAATATCTATGAGCGCAGCTTATCTTGCAACGGCATTGCTAGCTTTTTTCGTTTGGCATGCTAGTGGCGCTCAAGTCGCTGCTGCCACTGTTAACGGTATTATTGTAGCGCTCACGATTTTATTCATCGTATTTGCGGCTATCTTGTTACTTAATACCTTAAAAGAAAGTGGTGCCATCATCGCCATTCGTAAAGGTTTTATGGATATCTCGCCTGACAGACGCGTTCAAGCAATCATTGTGGCGTGGTTATTCTGCTCATTGGTGGAGGGCTCATCAGGATTTGGTACGCCATCTGCTATCGGTACTCCACTATTATTGGCGCTAGGTTTCCCAGCAATGGCTTCTGTTATGGTCATGTTGATTATCCAGTCTACGCCGGTGTCATTTGGTGCCGTTGGCACACCGATATTACTTGGCGTTTGGTCTGGTATCAGTGATAAACAAGATCTAGCTCAGTCTATTGCGCCGACCTCTGCTGAAAATTATCTCTTACAAATTACCGCTAATATCGGGCTGTTACATGCATTAGTAGGCTTTTTAATTCCGCTAATTTTAAGTGCATTTTTGACGCGATTTTTTGGCGAAAAACGCTCTTTTATCGAAGGGCTCAAAGTGTGGCCTTTTGCACTCTTTGCCGGTCTCAGCTTTACCATTCCCTACTTTTTGGTGGCTAAATACCTAGGTCCTGAGTTTCCATCATTAGTAGGCGGTTTTATCGGTTTACTGATTGTACTTCCTGCGGCAAAGCGCGGATTTTTAATGCCGAAAGATATCTTCGATTTTGCACCCCGAGACGACTGGGACAAAGATTGGCTAGGTACTTTGGACGAAGAACAATATGATGATTCAATAGCACCAAAGTTTACTTTAATAAGGGCATTTTCTCCTTATATTATTGTTATTGGGCTATTAATTGTATCTCGGGTTGTGACACCGCTGAAAAACTTTTTGGTAGGGGACTTCACAACGATTAACCTTGCCAATCTTTTTGGTACGACTATTTCTAGTAAAATACAACTCGCTTATTCTCCGGGTACTATTTTAATTATTACTTCATTACTGTGTATATTGCTGTTTAAAATGAACAGACAAGCGGTAAAACGTAGTTGGATTAATTCAGCAAAAACTATGATTGCGGCAGCGCCAGCTTTATTGTTTTCGGTGCCGATGGTACAAGTATTTATTAATTCAGGTTCAGCCGCCGATGTCGCCACTTCGCTACCAGCCATGCCGATATTATTGGCTGAAAGTGCGGCTGGGGCGTTTCAAAATGCATGGCCGCTAGTCTCGCCATGGATTGGCGCAATGGGTGCGTTCATTGCAGGTTCCAATACCATCAGTAATATGATGTTTTCTTATTTTCAGTGGTCAACTGCCAGCCAAATTGGCCTTAATAGCAGTCATGCGGCACAAGTGGTGGCACTTCAAGCGGTGGGCGGTGCGGCTGGTAATATGGTTTCAGTACATAACGTGGTTGCCGCGTGTGCAGTGGTCGGATTAATAGATAAAGAAGGTTACGTGATTCGAAAAACCTTGCTAGCAATGATTTACTATGTCATTCAAGCTGGATTAATTGGTATGGGTATCATTTTTGGTGATTTATGGTGGTGGATTTTGGCTATCATTTGGCCAATAGTATTTTTTGTACTAATGTCGCTGACCAGTAGAAAAAAGGCAATTAATTAATATTTAATAGCTACACTAAAAAATCCTATGAACTCATCATTCTGACGCCATTGTATTATCTATATTAGATTCAGAATGGTTAGTTACAGTGACTACATTACAATTACTAAATAGTTATCAAGGAAAACCCCGTGAAAGATTTAAGCAAAATTACAAATATTGAAGACTTGCGCCAAGTCGCTGAACGTAAAGTACCCCGTATGTTTTATGATTATGTCGACTCCGGTTCATGGACTGAGACCACCTATCATAATAATGAGACTGACTTTGACCGTATAAAGCTGCGCCAGCGTGTGATGATCAATATGGAAGGACGATCGCTTGCTACTGAAATGCTGGGGATGCCTGTCAATATGCCCGTAGCGATCGCGCCAACAGGCTTCACGGGTATGATGTGGGCAGATGGTGAGATTCATGCGGCGCGCGCGGCTGAGAAATTTGGTGTACCGTTTTCGCTATCGACTATGAGTATTTGTTCTATTGAAGATGTGGCGACGCATACTAGTGCACCGTTTTGGTTTCAGCTGTATATGATGCGCGATCAGGAATTTATAGCCAACCTAATTCGCCGTGCCAAAGAAGCCAATTGTTCAGCGCTTATCTTGACCGCCGATTTACAAGTATTAGGGCAACGTCATAAAGACATTAAAAATGGTCTTTCTGCACCCCCTAAACCAACGCTTGCCAATATTTTAAACTTAATGACCAAACCGCAATGGTGCATGAATATGCTGGGTACTAAACGGCGTACTTTTGGTAATATTGTCGGTCATGCTAAAAATGTCGAAGACATCTCTTCTTTATCAGCGTGGACGGCAGAGCAATTTGATCCTGCACTTAGCTGGGATGATGTCGCGCGCATCAAAGATATGTGGGGCGGTAAGCTCATTATAAAAGGCATTATGGAGCCTGAAGATGCGATCATGGCCGCACGTAGTGGGGCTGATGCACTGGTGGTTTCGAATCATGGTGGGCGTCAATTAGATGGTGCACCATCTTCTATTGCTGCGCTAAGTGATATTATACAAGCGGTTCATGCTGAGAATAGTGATATCGAAGTATGGTTAGACAGCGGTATCCGCTCTGGTCAAGATGTCTTAAAAGCAATCTCATTGGGTGCCAAAGGCACACTTATTGGCCGCGCGTTTCTTTACGGACTTGGTGCTTATGGCGAAGATGGTGTACGTCGTGCGCTTGAGATCATTTATAAAGAATGTGATATCAGCATGGCATTCTGTGGTCATACTAATATTCAGGAAGTAACAGATGATATTCTGGTAAATGGTACTTATGAGCAACTCAAATCTGCTCTGCCTTATATAGCACCTATGCGCTGGTGACTCTCGAATCATTGTTCTCATAAGAAATGTTATGAGAAATAACTTTGGATAGAAGAAATCAGTTTTCACTGGTTCTATTAAGGTATACCCCAAGGTAACCAGTTATTTTGCCCTTCAAACCTATTAACAGCCTACTTAAAACAGACTGGTATAATGGAACCACTTATAATAAACAGCTAGCCTTAATACTCTAAATAATCCCTTATTGGACGTTTTTTAAACTGAGAAGCGTCTTTTTTAAGGCGATTAATCATCTCAAACTCCCATCCCTGCTGCGACTGTCCAGCTGGGCTAGTAGGGCTAACTATATGATTATAGTCAGTCATAAACTGAGGGTTACGAGCAATACGTCCCAGCTGTTTATCATTTAGACCTTCTACCGTAAACATATCAGCAGTATCAACATCACGTAGCTGATTTTCTTTGTTAGCCTTAATTTTAGTTTTCTCATGAACTTTAAACTTAAAGCCTGTAATAGTCCTACCTTTTTTCACCTGAGAATAACTGACTTTAATATCTGATTTTTCATTAATTTCTTTAACAGCAAGGTCTAAAACCCTTAACTTAAAGTTACCCATACGCTTGTATTCGTGATCTTCTACACCTAACTGATTTCTGAAATTATCAAGATCAAACAAGGGCGTTTGCTTGGCAGCTAACCACTGTATGAGTAGCTCATACAACCTAACGGAGTAAATACTATCCATACTGGCGGTTTGCTCAAGCAAATATGAAGTGAAAAAATCTTCTGCACCATCAATACGACTAATGCCATTAACCACAGCAAGCGTAAATACCAACTCAATTGCACCTTCATCATCAAGATAGGTAACTTGCTGAATCCAACGAGATTTAACAAGCTTTCCTCTCTCGTCTACATAACTAAAACGCCTATTAAATAAGTTTTCCTCAGCATCCTTCATACGCTGATAACCATTCTGACGCGTTGTTTCAAAAATTTCTGCGTAGCGCAATGCATCAATGCGCAACGGCTTATCGGTACTTAATCCCGTATTCGTTTCTCTCGCATCTACTATTGCCAACTGAATGATACGAATTTCAGGCAGAGATAGGTTTTGTAATGCTGAATTGAGCTGATTCGTTTTAACAACCAAGTTACCTTTTGACATTTAATTCATCCATAAACTAAATAATGACTACGTTATCATATTGAAGTATATAAAACTACATAAAAAAATAAGTAGATTAATGGTAACTAGACGTAGTCATATGGGTAACTAGACGTAGTCATATGGGTAACTAGACGTAGTCATATGGGTAACTAGACGTAGTCATATGGTCTCTACAGCCCTCTATACGTAAGGCTTACAGCTTGTCTAAAAGCATTTAAAAGCATTTAAAAGCATTAAAAGCCTTTTTTTCTTTTTTTATTAATTAAAAAGATAAGGGCTTTGAGCTATCTAAATTTGCAGTATTGATACTTATCTGTACCTATAAAACATGATTTTGGCTTAATTCTCGCATAAAATTCACCATCCTGACCATTAACGACATTATGAGCAATTTTAGCTGCTGCTAAACTGTCATACTTAGTTTGACGTTCTGCAATGTCTGCTTTACTAGGTACAAGTAACCAAACAGAAAATAAAGTGATTGCAAATATGAAAGCACAGATACCACCTACTAAAGCAGAAGCCTTCCAGCTCAGTGATTTAGCAAACTCATCTGATAACTGCTTTGTGTACTGCTCAGCCCCTTTCTTTGCTTGAGTTCTAACACTCGTCAACGCAATATTTGCATCATTAGCCAATTTCTTGTTTTGATCTTCAAAAGACTCAGAAAAAAGCTTTAAGCTGCTAAAGTTAGTATCAAAAGTTCCTTTCATCTCAGTTGATAATTTAGACAGTTGGGTTATCTGTGTCTTCGCTATACCTATCGTTTTTTCTAGCTGCGTATTTGCTTGCTCAACGTGACCACCAACGCCTTGTGTTAGCTGGTTAGAGTAGTAATTAAGAAGATCAGCAACCTCTAGGCGAACCTCTTTAGCTGTACCGGCAACAATCGCTGATTTAATTTTATTTTCTCGTTCTTGATAATCTTTGAGCTGTGCGGTTAGTTCGTTGACAAGCTTTGCAGTGGCGGTGTCTCTCGCTGCCATCGCTTGATACTGTTCTTCTCTTTGCGTGAGCAATGCGGTGTTATGCTCGGTAAGCGTTGCAATAGCGGTAAGCAGGTCTTCAAGGTTGGGTATCTCTGACATTTTTATCTTCCTAATCCATAGCTATGGCTGCGATTGATCTCGTTACTGTAGTCTGCAACGGCTTTTTGTGCGCTCTCTAGGGCTTTTTCCTGCGTTTTATCGACGCTTTGCCCGTGATTGTCTGTAAATTCAGTTAAAACGCCTTGTAGAGCTGCTGTGTGCGTTTTACGCTCACTGGTATAGTGTAGATTTTTAATTTCATTCAATGCTTGCGTTGATTTGTCGATCACTAAGTCCGTTAACGCGCCACGCTCATTTAACGCAAGCTCGTGCTGTCTCTGTGTGGTATCTGGGTTATCCATATAGTGATTAAGGTTGTGCATGACCTCATTAGCGACTGAAATCGCTAAAATAGGTTTGCCTACCTTGTTGTTTGGATCAATCCCTTTCTGTGTATGCTGTTCTAACTGTGCCATTACGGCTGCATACAGCGCTTTTTTATCTACCATGAATTGCTGACTTTCACGCTTCAGCTGCTCGGCTACCGCTTGCTGCTGCCTTGCTCTGTCGACTCGTACCTGTTCAATGCGCTCACGTTCGGCTTGTTCACGTTTTTGTTGTTCGGCAAGCTCATGCTGTCGCTGCTGCTCCAGCGCCAACTCTTTTTGTTTTTGCTCGTCGGCTTTTCGAGTGGCAACCCCTTTCGCCATTGCCATTGCTTGTGCAACCGCGTCTAGCGTGGGTGCTTTAGGCTTTGGTGCGCTTGGCGGTTCAGAATTTTTAATAGGTTCATCTACTGCGGTTGCCCTGCTTGGCGTGGGCGAATCGTTACTGATCGCCTGTATTGGTGGCGGTGTGGTGTGCTCAATATCTTTGATTTTATGACCATTAAAGATAATTTGTTCAGCAGCATCATTTACTGTCTGATTTTTGGCAAGCGCTACGCCCCATACCAGCTCGTTGCGCTTGTGGATTATTTCGTTGATGGTGCCGAGCTGTGTTGCTGGCGTTTTATCAATCTCGTAAACCTCGCCTTTCTCCTTTGCTTGCGCCGCTTTTTTTAGCTCTTGCTCGTATTTGTCACGTTCCAGCTTGGTAGCGACTGACCCCATTTTGAGCTGTGGCTCAATATCAATACCTTGCGCGGCATAGCTGCGACTATCAATCAATCTATGGTCATGCTCGGCTAGTTTTTCGTTGGCGATCTGCTCCCATATTTGGCGAACGTCTGTAATCTCATGGCTCACACGTTCCATACCAAGCGAACGCCGCTTGTTATCGGACAGCTCAATAGTCGCTTTGTCGATCAGTATAATTTTGTTGTCTTGGTCGAGTGCTGCGGTGCGCGTGGTGAATAGGATATGGGCGTGGAAGTTACGAGGGTCTGCGCCTCGCTCAATCTCTTTGTCGGTAGGCTTGTGAATGGCGCAATCGGCAATCGTGCCGTAACGGTCTGCTAAGGTTTGGGCGAACTGGTGCGCCAGCTCTTTGCGGTCTTCTGCGCTTAATTCATGCGGTAGATTAACCAGCCATTCACGAGCCACACGCGCATCTTTTCTTTTTTCGGCAGCTTCCGCTTTGTTCCATAAATCACTACGATCAATATCAGCATTGGCAGCTGCCAATGCTGACGGCAAAATGATATCCGCACTCATTACCCCATGCTTTTTTGAGTAGTCGTGGGTCTTACCGTATCGCTTATCTCCCAATTCACAACCAGCACGATAGCTCGCAGAAGCAACGGCACTTTGTCCATTACCTCGTGATATAGATTTAGTCGATGCGA
>NZ_JBPYDE010000025.1:0-11631 GCF_051847555.1 Psychrobacter sp. 1Y4
ATACTATAAGAGTCCAGAGAAAAATTTAGAATAGTTAATATACAACAATCACTTATTCAGTGAGTCGATATTGTCATGGTTGATTCATAAGCTTAGTGTGAATAGAACGAGATCTATGTCTTGGGCAAAGTATCTTTCACACTCATAACTGTTCTTTATCTTGAAATCCTAATTAAACTGAAACCTCGAATACTTTTATTTAGTCAGCATCCAAAGTATTATCTTTGTTTTGAATAAGTATTAGAGCATCTTGTGCTTTCTTAAGTTGATCTTGTAACAGAGTCACTTGTTCCTGCTTTGATAAATGACGGCTTGATAGCTCGCTATATTGTTTATTCAATACGCTATGCTCGGCTTCAAGCTTAGCCTGAGTTTGAGTCAGCTGATTATTAAGTCCTGATAGCTTGTCACGTTCAGCGGTGACTGCCTTTAACTCTCCTTTGATCTCTGCGGTAGCCGTTTGTATATCATTCCGCTCAGTGGTGACTGCCTTTAGCTCTGACTTAGTATTTTTAAGTTCAATCTTTAAACGTGCAATCTCTGCCTTATCACTATCAGCTGTGGCTTTAAGCGTGGCTACCTCACCAAGACTGCTAGTCAGCTCTATAGATTGCTTATCTAATGCATTACTCACCTCTGCAAGCTGTGATTGCGCGGTCTTAGCCTTAGTGCGTTCAAGCTCTAATTCATGCCTAGTATCTAATAGCGTCTGTTTGGTAGCGTCATGGTCAGCTGTGGCTTGCTGTGCGCTTTTAGTTGCTGTTTCCGCAGTGCCGGTCACCTCGTCCAGTTGCTGTAGTAAATCCGCTTGTTCCCCCTCCAAGGTCTTAACCGCTTCTTGCGCTTCGTCCATCTCTGCTTGTGCCTTGATCTTAACCACCTCTAAAGCTTCACGCTCTTTAGACAATCTATCATTAGCCATATCAATAGCCGTCTGCCACATATCAGCCCCAAGCGTGTGCAAGCGTTCTGTGATACCACTAGGTAAGTCTACTTGCTGTAGCTCTTGCTCTTCTTGCTGTTCTCGCTTCCAGCTTTGCATCGCATCACTGATAGTCGTGAATGATCCACCGCCTAGCGCCTTACGCACCTCTGCCAGTGTCGGCTTAACCCCTTGCTCTTGTAATTGGTCTGCTGCTGCATGAATATCTTGTATCGTGAGTGCCATGATTTTGTATCCCTTAATAGTATATTGTAGTATGTTGTATATAATATACTACAATATACAACATACTACAATATAGAATGTAAAAAAACCCCAAGTAATCTTGAGGTCATGTGCTTGTTATTTAATGCCTAGTGATCGGTTAGGTATTCTTCTAGGGCATCGTTGATCATGTCTTGATAGTTACCGCCTGTTTGCTTAGCTCTGTCCTTGAATTTGGCAAGGATACTTGGGCTAATGACACTGGTTTCCGTAGACAACGCTTGAAATTTGATACTGCCACGGATCGCGCCTGACCAGTCGGTGACTTCTGGAATGTCCGATAAATCAATGTCGTCATCGCTAAGCGTGGCTAGATGCTCTGAATCTGCTTACTACTTAGCAGTTAGTGGCGGTAATTCGTCTATTTTATAGCTAACCTTGCTCATAATACTCCCTACTAAATCCTATAATATGCCTTGCATAAGAGACCGCACGAGTTCACTATCATCGACTCCCTTTGATGTGTGCGTCACAAGTGAGGTTAAAGCGCTGTTAATTGGCTCTTTTGAGCATATTTTTTATATGTAGCTTTTCATCAAAGTCGGTTAATTTTTTTAAGTAGCGCACATACTCTGCGTAGTATTCAGGTTTTGCCATACGCGCCTCGATCTCTTTTTGTGTCTCAACCGGCGTTTTAATCGATTGAGGAAAATTACTAACTACCTCATGCTTGTCTTTAAGTTTCCAACCATATTTTTTAATCTCAGCTGGACTAAACACTTTGACAATATCTTCAAGGCTTGTACTGCTGGTGTCCCGAATACAAAACACGATTTCACTGATTTCTCGGCCGATTTTGTTTTCTGTATAGCTAACCTTCAGCGGTGTGTGCTTCTCAACCTCTGCTATGGCTTTACCTAAGACCTTAGTTTTAAAGTCTGTGATTTTCTCATACTTGTCTGTGCAGTTGAATTTTTGGCGCAGATACGCAACTGAGTACGCTTTTTTACCACTCTGCAAGTGCAAACAGCTACTGACAAGCTCGAACATTAAAATACCGTAAGAGCCCAGCTCCACGATATAGTGCCTCTCGTACTTCGTGAACGTGTTTGACTTATCAAATACAGTTAACATCTCAGTCACTGTATCTGTCAACGTCACCGCTATTCGCCCTTGACCCTTTAGATACTCACACTCAGCAACCCAACTGCTACCTTTTCTATTGACGACCTCATCTGCTTTGAAATCATAAAACCAAAACGCTTTTTGTAGCAAACTATCCGATAACTCACTTAGCAGCTGGTATGTACCATCTTTTTCGAGCCCATATTCTTTGGCAAACTCTGAAGCTGTCAACATAAACGTCCGCTGATTAGCATTTTTATCAACGGCAGCTCGAACCTTTGGCGATAAAAGCATGATCAGTCGTCTCTCGTTATGCGTCAAATCTGTAATCGCGTTTAATAATCTGTTTTGTAGCACAATCCAATTCGGCCCATAAACCCAGTTGCTATGGTCTTTTTTATCGGATGCTGTACTACTGGCATCTGAACTTGCATTTTGAGGGGCTTGTATAGGCTTTTGAATCTCTTCTTCAAAAGGCAATACCTCAAAATCAAAGTCAATAGGAATGGGCTCAATAATCTCAATAGAGGCGTTGAAATCATTTCTTGTGTATCTAATATGATTGATTAAAGCCTCACGCTCCTCTGGTGTCAGCGGTTTTTCAACGCGTACCCTGATTGTATGGCCAAAGTCTTGCCTAAGCTTGTCTTGAAAACCCTGCATTTCTTCAGGTGTCATATCCTGACCTATTTGTTTGGTTTTAACTAATATAACATATATGACGAAAAATTTTATAATTTTTCGTCATATACAAGGTATTTGTCTACCTAAAACAAGCTAAATGTCTACCTATACACTAAAACAACAAGGTATTTGTCTACCTATAACAAGGTTAACGTCGTCATTTAAATAAAAAAAATCCCCTGTAATACTTATAAATGAAGCGCTACAGAGGATTGGCGAAAAACGTATAAATCTGTTAAATCTGTATATATAAATACAAAATAATATACGTGTATTTTTAGGTAAGAATAAAACAGCAACTATTTTATTCTGTGGTAACGTGATCAGAGGTATAGTCACCATTAGCAATTATATGGCGTCGTATGACCACATAAGGTTTGTTGTCGAATGTTTAGGTCGAAGTACTAACCAATATATTTAGACGTCTCTACAGAGCTTTCTCGTTCGTTTTAGGACACATAGCCAGAATGGAAAATAAAAAAGTGCCTGATTCTTAGGATCAAGCACTTTTGTGAACTAACACTGTTTACTTAATAATGATATCGGCACTGAACGATGATAATGGCATCATCTTGAACCTCATAAACCAGTCTATGCTCTTGATCAATGCGACGCGACCAATAGCCTGCCAGATCGTGTTTGAGTGGTTCAGGTTTACCAATACCCTCAAATGGATCACGTTTGATGGCTTTAATCAGCTTACTTATTTGCTTGACCTTCTCTTTGCTGGTTTTTTGCCAGTATTCGTAGTCCTCCCACGCATCCTGTGTCCAAGATAAGATCAAGCGTCCACCTCATCATCACAAGTCAATAATGCGTCATCCGTATTGATGTCATGCTCGATTAAACGACCCGCCTTAGCATCGGCTATAGAGCGTCTGAGGCGCTTGGCATTAGTGGGGCTTTTTAGCAGATGAAGCGTTTCCTCATATGAATTAAACTCTTCTAAACTCATGAGTACCGCAGGTTTGGCGTTTTGTCTAGTAATCACGATCGGCGATTTGTCGGTATCTACCTTATCGATATATTTGGCTAGGCCCTTTCTAAAATCAGTGTAGTTCACAACATCCATAACGATTACTCCGTGTTTGGTCATCTTTATTTGTATGACTGATATTATATACCATATCTGTACTTATATCTGTACAGTTATTTTTACACTGATTTATTTATGGCGCTGGCCGCTCAATCCGTAATCACCCGCAGAAGTTTGTGGCGGCGTATTAAGATTAGAGGGTTTTTGATAATCAAAGGATAACGGCACGGTATTGGTTTGCGCCACTTGAGTTAAGAACAATTTGATTGCTTGAGACGGCGTTAATCCATAGCTTTCAAACACGGCAAAGGCGCTATCCTTGAGCTCTTGATCGAGCCTGATATTATAATTGGTTGTCGTCATGGCATTACAAATGGCTTATATATGTACGTACAATATAAACCATTTGTAATGCCAAAACTACTAAGCATGCTTTTTTCATATTATGATTTCTGCTTAGGGAACGTATAGCCTATCGCCAGTAAGTGCTTTTTGTGGGTCTTTAAAAAAGCCTCATCTCTTAATTGAGTGTGTAACCAACTAATAACTTCTTGAGTGCTTTTACCTGATGGTGCGTAACTACCAAACGGTGAGTAGTTAGCCAACAAAGGGGCAAAACGATCAATTTGCTTAACGGTTAGAGGTGGGATATCTCTATCCTCATTATTCTGATTTAGGCCCTCCTGTCCTTTTTTCTTAGTTGGCTTGGCCTTGACGGTGAATGTCAAACCTGTAACTGTGCGTCCACGTTTGATGTTTTCATAGGTGATTTTGATGTCGGTTTTCTGATTAATTTCTTTTATGGGCCCATCAACTGCATTCTCTTTCAAATTGTTGATGCGCTCATACGACTTAGGCGTGCCAAGTTCTTGCCTATATTGATCTAAAGTCATAGAAAAACCACCCTTCCCCTCAGACTTTTTTGCTAGATGGTAAAGGTCTAACGAGTAAGTCAATTTGAGGTTTAAGATATCTTCTTTTAAATATTTAGTGTAAGGGTTGAGCTTATCAAAAACCTGAAGTAAGTATATTACCTCATCTGTAAAATGCATCGATATATAGCCATCTGCATATTTCGACCTGATTAGCCATTGAACCTCTGTATCATCACCATCCTTATCCTCATAAATGAATGTACGCTTCATTAATTTTTTGCTAGCTGATTTCATTTGCTTATAAGCCGAGTTTCTATCTATTCCGCTAAGCTTAGCAAATTCAGAAGACGCAACCTCTATCGGTGTTTTTTCAGTAGCATTATTAACCCTAACCAATGGGCTCGCTAGAATAATGATGCGCTTCTCATCAATAGACATCTCTCTAAAAGCTTGAGTAATTTTATTCTGCATAACAATCCATTTTTCAGGATATTTTTTTTCGTATAGCTCGACATCATTCATTATGACAACCTCATTATGCTAGTTACTTTAAGATACTAGCATAATGCGGGATAAAAGTAGCATTTAAACGGGATAAAAGTAGCATAATGCGGGATAAAAGTAGCATAATGCGGGATAAAAGTAGCATAATAGAGTGCGTAACCCTTTAATAGCAAAGCTTACAGACTGTCTAAAAGTCTTTAAAAGTTTTTAAAAGTAAAAAATATATTTTTATTTTAAATAATAAGGAAAAAACCAAAAAACCGACGGATTTAAGATGATAATTTGATCGACCAATCACTTGTAAAACTGATCAGTAGCTCAGAATGCAATTGTCCATTTACTTAATGTTATTCCACGTTCGCATGGTTCGGATCAAGCTTAGATCTTTGAAGATCTTCAAAAGCATGGTCAAAGATATTTTGAATATCTTCGTCTGTCATTCTGGACAACCCTGTTTTCACATTCTCAATATCAGTCTCATTTTTTGTAGATAGTTTGTCTTCATTTTCAGTAGCCATTATCGACACATCTGTAAACACTTATCAAACCGTTGCTAAAAAGCCTAGAAACCACTCTTATATACGTTTTACGCTCTGTCCGATACGATGGTAGCTAAAGCTATTCTAAAACGCTTAAAACAGCCGATAACCGTCTCCTAACCTTTCGCTAATTAGTAGACGATCCAGCTGTACCTTCAATTAGGCGATTTCGAGTAGCTACTGTGATGATGAATAAATATCAAGCAATGAACCGTAGTCACTGTCCTGACTGTTTTTAGGTGGTGTAAAGCTGCTTGGTGTTTCCTTAGCTTCACTTTGCATCTTATGAGCGATTGATTTTAAAAATTCACGGTGCTTTTTCAAACGGACATATTTTTCATTATCGTGTGCGTCTAAAAAAATAGCTTGCAGTTCATGATTGTCATCATCGTCTAATGCGTTGGCCAACCACTCCCCCAATATTTTATGTGCTTCAAGCCTGTCCTGATCAATCTCTTTCTTAAGAGCCTGTAATTGCTTAATCTTATTTGCAAATAAATCATCTGATATTACTGACATTACCTCATCCTTTTTTTAGCCAACTATGATAGAGTTGATCCTAGCAGTACATACACAGGTATGCAAGGTAGTAAAATACACAAGACCACATCGTTTCGTGGGCGCAGTAGTATTTTAACACTCTGTTAAGAGCGAACTTAGGAGTTTATGTAAAAAAGGCCCACAAGGGGCGCTATTTTTTTACATAAACTCCGTCGTTCGGCAGGGGGCGAACCCCCTACAACCCCCAAAAAATCATCTCTCAATATTGGGTTTTTTTGCTATGAATAATAAAGGGTTCCATCTGTCGGTTAGCGCCGTTAGTAAGGCGAAAAATCATAGCGTGGTGGCAAAGTCGGCTTATAATTCTGGCTCAAAACTGGTTGATGAGCAGTCAGGAGTCGTCCACGATTACACCAGTAAAGCTAAAGACAAAATCTTAAATTTAGTGGACAGTGATGGTACTAAATACACGCAAGTTATTGAGAAAAATGTGATGCATACGGCGTTGATAACGCCAACTCTTGCTGGGGATTTGGCGGTAACGCGTGAGGGGTTTTGGAATGATATCGAACGTATTGAGACTCGTAAAAACGCGCAATTGGGTACTGAGATTGACATGATGTTTCCTGAGGGGATCACGGCTGATCAGCGCATGGTGCTGGTCGAGCGCTACGCTCAAACCTTATCTGATCGCTATAATGTGCTTGTCGATGTGGCCATCCATCGACCCCACAGTCATGAGAAACATGTGGGGAAAGGTGAAGTGGTTGAGCTGACCAGTAGTAACTTTCATGCCCATATTTTACTCTCAAGCCGTGAAGTATTAGCGGATGCGGATAAAGGTTATGTCTTATCGAAGCGTAAGAATTGGACACAGTGGTCAACCGGTGAGCGGCTATCCAAAGGACTAAATGGGCGCGGTGATGAGCTTAAATATCAACGCACCCTTTGGGCGGATATGGCTAACGAGCTATTGCCTGAGAATAAAGCGATCAATGAGAAATCGTACCGTGAGCAGGGCATTAATCGTTTACCAAAAATGAAACTGGGCAAGTCATTGTATAAGGATGTCTTAAAAGGTAAGCGCTCAGTGATTCATGAATACAACGAGACAATTGATGAGATCAATGCCTACATCGAAAAAAATGGTCTGGTAATTGAGTATGACGACAAGGGTCGCATTGATCTTGAGAGCAACGCACAAGAGGTTAATGGCGTTACAGTGCATTATAAAAAGCGTAAACCCTTTGCGCGACTTGAGCTTAGTAACATTCGCTTGGTGGATCCCGCCGCTGAACTGACACCCGCTACCCTTAAAAAGGACAGTCAGACTCATAGTGATGCGGCCAATGATGACGTACTTGATGAGCTTTTAGTGATCTCAGACGATTTTGAGCAGCAAAAAAAGATGGTACGCAGCGCCTTATTCTCAACCATTGATAGGCTGCATGAAGAGTTAGCACACCAGTCTAAACAGACCATCACTATTGACAAAAATATTAAAAGCACACCGAGGTTCACCGAAGAGGTGGGACAGGATTACAGCACGTCCCGCCAAAAAATGATTGAGCTTACCAAGCAAATAAACACAAAAGAGAAAAGCGAGGCTCTAAATGAGGCTTTAGCGTTGGTTGAGCAGTTTAGACAAGACGACACCCTACAAACGGGCCGTGCCGTTACCAGTCTTGAGAAGCAACTGTCACAGATTGATAAAATAGTGCTGAACAATAAAGCGGTGCTAAAAAAGCTGATCCCGCTTAATAATGAAGTCGTTGCTGACTACAAAGGGTTAAAGGCCACCCTAAAACCATTTGCCGCAAAGCTGAATAAACTGGCGACTGGCTTTAAAGCACTTGATGAGATTGATATTGAAAAATCCGACTTATCCTTACAGTGGGATCAAGCGTTTGCTGATCTACAAGATATAGACGTCACCAATAACATGGACACTTATCATAAGTTTGCCGCATTTGCAGATCTGGATGTTGAGCGCTTTAAATACCTTGAAAAAGAGCGTGAGGCGCTCAGTACGTTAAAAGCAGTAGAGGTAGACGCGGATGCTTACACTCGTTTAACGGCATTGACCGCTGATGTTAAAGCGTTTAAGACCACAAATAATGAAGACATCAAACAGTTAAAGCAGCAAATTAATACCAGTCAGAAAACCTATCAGCGCCTGTCGCCGTTTTATGAGCAGCGTATCGCCTTACTGGATCAAAGTGAAGCTGTGATTGTGCAAGATGATGACCTATACGATGAGATTACCCGTACCAAGACCACTCAATTGAACGCAGATCGGCTTGATGACTGGCGCAACCGTACGATGGTGCTTCACCACCAGCTCAATAAAGCACATGAGCAAGCAAAGCTTAAGGAAGAGGCTGAGCGCGCACGAGAGGAGGCTTTAACCAGGCGGCGAGTAGCTTTACAACAGAGACGGCAGCAGGCATCTCTTAAGCGTCAGCGAATCAATGAGACCAAAGCATATCGAGATCGATTTGACAATTTAGTGGTACGGGTGCGTGACCGCGTTGATACCCTTGATTTTAAGGCCGTTGATGCACCGATCGAAGTGATCAACGCGGCTGAGGCGGTTGCCGCACAAGCATTTATATTCACCACTCTAAAACGCGCTGACAGCTTTACGACACTACAAAAGAGTTTACGAGACACCGATGCCAAAAAAATTGCAACGCAGGTGCAGAAGGCAGCAACATCGCTGTGGCAACAGCTTGAGCGCTTGCCTGACAATCAAGATAAGGTCGAGGTATTAACCCAGATCAATGAGCGCTTTGAGCACGTTCCTGCTATCACCATAGATGCGGCAACGCTCACGCAAACCGTGACAGATCATTTGCAAAAAACGAAGAGCGCTATCCAAGCGCATGAACAAGCACAAACACGCCGCTACCCATCACCACGTCCATTTTAGGCGGCATTATGATAATGAGCATCCCATGAATAAAGACAATAGCAATGAGTACGACATTCACGACGAGCTTATTAATCTCGTGACCAGACTCAAACCTGTGATCGAAGCGCTGCGAGCATTGATTGGACAAGCCGATGATGCGGTGGCAACGCGCCTTGATCAATCGCTTGGCCATATTGATGCCAAGATAGAGGAGATGACTGCCGTTACTCAAAAGCTGGATGGTAGCGCAAACAGTGCCTCAGAAGCATTGAGTCAGTATCAGAATCTGGTGTTAGAACAGCTACAAGCGGCAGTGACTACCTTTACTGACACTGAGATGCCGAGCCGTTATGATGACAAAATAGCGGACATCATCACCAATATGAAACAGCAGATTGATACGGCTGTACAGGCGGTCATCACTGCTAAAAACGACAGCATAGAGGCGAAAGTGAATGCCATGCAAGCGGTGGCTGATAAGCTTGGCGCTAGTGCGGACAGTCTTGCGCTATTCACCAGTCAGTATCAAGCCGGTCATGAGCAGATTGTTCAAGATATCAAGGATTTTGAGACCGCTACAAAAAAGCGGATTGGAGAAGTAAAAGAGGATGCTGATGAAGACTTGGGTAAGATTTACAAGTCTATTGAGTTCATGAGTATTAAAAGGATAGCAGCAGTAGCCGCTGCGTGTACGGCAGCAGTGGTAATGAGCCTTATGGCCCTGATATTTTGGTATGTACCAAGCTTTGATAAGATTGCAGAGATGAGACAGCAGCAAGCAGAGCTACAGCGCGGCATCGATGAGCTTGAAACGGGTTGGAAACAGGCCTTTAATAATGCTCAAAGTGCGCAGTTTATTTTGGCTTGTGATGTTAATAAAGATCAGCCTGATGTGATCAGCTGGTGTGTCAGAGCAGACAGTAAAAGCTTTTTGAGAGATGAAAAAGGCTTTGTTTATTATAAAATATCTGGGTCGACTCGCGCGAAACCTACTGAGTAAAGGTTTATGGTAATAGTGAACCATACTCCTCAAAGAGGCCTTTATAGGGTTGGGGTAGCGTAGATAATTGTACGGGCATTTTTAGGCTAGATACTGGTAGCAGATAGCCTTGGTCAAAAATGAGTCTTCTAAAACATATATCAATGAAAAAAGGTTTGTTTGACTGCCGTTATCTTTGTCTATATTAAAAAGCCATTAGTATGGCGTCTGTTAAATTTTTATGGCCATATTAGAAAAAAGCCAGATAATGAAACTTTATCTGGCTTTAAAGATTATTGTTTCTTGTCGAACAAGATATCTGCGAATATCAGCTAAAATAATTATGCTGCTTGGTCAGTATGAGCTGTGACCAACTCCATAAAGGCGGTTTCAAGGATGCTTAAAGTGTAGTCGTCAACGATAAGACCATCATCCAGCTGTCGTTGTACCCAGACATAAACCGCTTCATCATTATAAAGAATAGCGTCAACACCCAGTAATGATGCCAATTGTACACCTTGCTGTATTTGTAAGCTTGATAACAGCTGAGAAGCTAAGGCTTTAGCCTGTTCACTAAACCATGTGCAGCTGTTGAGCCGCGATAGATTGTTATTCATTGGTATTCTCCTGTAGATTATTGTGTGTTAATAATGGATAAAATGACTTACTACAGGTCAAATTATACCTATATTTTAATCTATTACAAGAGAAAATGACCTTCTGAAGGTCTTTTTATACGTTTAAAGGTAATAATATCTTATGAGTGAGGGTGTTCACTCAGGAGACTCACTGCTGTCCTCATTTATGATTTCATATAAATCGCCAACATTGATTCTAAGATACGTGCATAAAGACTCGATGACATCTAGATCAACTCGGGTGGCTTCTTCATGGTACATGCGAGTAATGGTGCCACGATTGATACCAGTATCTCTTGCGACATCGGCAATTTTAAGACGTCTTTCGCCCATGATGGTTGATAAGTGACACTTCACCATAGTGGTTTCCTCATTAACGATTAGTGGTTTTTGATTGGTGAGCGGATTATAACGAATATGAGCGGCTCAAGTATTCCTTTTAGTAGCTCAAATTGGTATCCAATAGCGGTAATTTACCTAGTAGTAGGCATTTTATTATGCTGTCTTTGATATAGGACGTCTATCATGATGGATATACGCTAGTTAAAAAAGGCGATGCTATTTTTGCTGTGACATATTGCTATTAGTAATGATGTGACGTACATTTTTAGTTATACTTATATACTTATATACTTATATACTTATATACTTATATACTTATATACTTATATACTTATATACTTATATAC
>NZ_JBPYDE010000026.1:0-11055 GCF_051847555.1 Psychrobacter sp. 1Y4
TGAAATAGAGTTTGATGCATGCTTTCTAGTAATATTCGGTTTTTGCACGAAGGCAGCAGCACTTTCAACCGCTTTATAGATTATATAGTGCATAACAGATACAGAACATTCAGCTAAACAAACTCTAAGTAAGCTTACGAGCTTGTCACCAATAGACGGTGCCAAGTCATTTATCTTTGACCTAGTAATTAAGTAGCTCAAACATTCTCCTAGCTGTATTTGCTGGCACCAACTTTCAAACTGAGGATTAGCTACTAAGGAACTGATATTCTTCTTAGATTTAGCATCCAACATTGCTTTAGTGAGATCGTCATTACCATAAGCAAACTCAAAATTTACCTGATGATAATCAATTTCTAGTGCTCGTTTACTATTAACATTAACGTAGTCATAGCTCTCTTCAGGAGCTAATAGGAGTAGGTTCAATTTGAAAAGATGATGGAGTATATGTTCATCCAACCCAAAGAATGGTGACAAAGCTAATGATAGATTATTACGTAGAGAGATCGTTGTTTTTAGATTTTCTGTTCCTAGGCTGTCTATAGTGGCAGCAAGTAAAAGCCTATCTACTTCATTAAGATCAGTTACTGACGGGACCTCAGCTAATTGAATGCCTCTATAGTTATTAATATGTTCGAGAGTTGCTTGTCTTTGCTCTTCTTTTAAACGCTCTTGCTCAAGACAGTACTTTAGATGTTCTTGCTCTCTTCTTTCTAGAAAAACGTTCCAACACTCGTCACATTGCCAACTATCAGGTTTTAAGTGAACCAGCTGTGAACGAGTATGGCAAACCTTAGGTTTACCGCAGTCTACACACTGGCAATCTAGTACGATTAGGTGAGCATTTGCCTTAACGATATTAGGTATATCTTGATGCTTAGAGCCAAACTCTTGACCTATCTCTCTACAGGTATATATAAAACCACTTCTTTTACCGCCTTCTCTTAGCCAGTACCTCTCACAGATAAGCTTATTAGTTTCTGTAATATCTGACTGATACTCTAATTTAGTTTTCATACTTATCTCTCAATACCGACTATATCCCGTGGATATTATAGCTGACCACTGTGAGTATTGCTATTTTTAGCAGTGGTTAATGAGATGACGACAGATGAGCGCATGATAGCTTTTGGAAAGCGTGTTCGTGAGGTACGAAGAAATAAAGGAATATCTCAGGAAAAACTGGCTGAACTAGCAGGAATCGATAGAAGCTATATGGGAAATATTGAGCGTGGTGAGAAGAACATCACGCTCAAAAAGGTCTATGAGATCTGTGAGGCTTTAGGAGTTGACATAAATGATCTAGTTTAATAGTCCGAGATCATCCTAGTTATCGTCATTTTCAACATTATTTACTAACTGCTGCCAATCATCGGTAATTTGCTTCCAATCAACATCTCTTTGTATGTCTTCACCTTTAGAATTTTTACCTGTCCATACGTCCCAATAATCTGGATCATTTGATTTTGGGCGATGACCTTCTGGTAAATGATTCATTTCAACTAAAACTGGTAGCTCAGAAGCCCATCCTAGCAAAAACGCATTTCTTGAAGGCAACCCTGGTAAATCTCGCAACAAACCTCTTAAGTTATCAGGAACAAGCTTGTGTACCAATTCTTGATCTCTTTCATTACTTATTCGGTGTAAGAGAAAACTATTACATTGAGATAATACAGTAGGGGATAGTTCGCTTGGTCTCTGTGATGACAAAACCATGCCTAGCCCAAACTTTCGTCCCTCACGAGCGATCTTTTCAAACACCTTGCAACATACTTCCGCAGAGCCATGATACTCATTATCATCTTTGTAACGTTTGACGAATGTATGCGCCTCTTCCATGACTAACACTGTCGGTAGTGTTTTTCCGTCATTTAGTTTGCGATATCTCTGTAAAGACTCTAACGTTATCCGAGCAATAACAGCCGTTAAAACATGAATAATATCAGCAGGCACTAAGGATAAGTCTATAACCGTCACTGAACCGTTTGAGGCTTTGTTATCTCCGATGTATTTCTCTAGCCATTCATGCAGTTCTATATTCGAATCGCTCGAAATAGACTTCATTCGAGTATCCGAAAGAATTGAACGTACTCTCATTAGTAGAGTCTCAACATGATCTGTTACTTTCAAAAGCTCAGCATTTGCCTCAAGACTTTTGATAAGCTGATTACCCTCAAACTTTCTAGGGATATCCGCATCTATTGGTAAAACGTCAGTATCTTGTCCTCCAAAGCTTGAATGTGCTTTTTTTAGAAACCCATAAAACTCAATTATTTCGGGTCTAGTAAACTGCCATATTGGATAATTTCCACTTCTAGATTGCTCAAAACTATTAATTTTAATAATTACTTCATTTAAAGACTCACTTTGCTCTTCACTAAATTCATTAAGAGGGCTTAAGCCGTCCCTCCATTTCTTGATCATCTCAAGAAAATTCTTTGGATATGGAAACTTTGTATAAGGTCCACTAGAGTGCATCTCTATATGTGTGATATTTAACAAAATCTTTAAATGTCTACGCATTTCCTGACTAGTAGTTAAACCTTCTTGGAAAACACCCTCTCGGACATTTCGTAGGGATTGTATTAAAGTTGGACGCTGTGTCTTTGCACTCGCTTGAGTAAATGCACACCATTCGGCACTATTCCAGAACCACAATGGTACTTCTAAAGCCTCTGACGTATTTTCTTCTATGCTGCTTTCAGTAGAGTCTGATATAGAAGCGTCAACTTTAAAAATCTTAGCTGTGGTCAAGTCCTCGAAGGTTTTTGCATACTCACCATTAGGATCTAATACAATAAACCTTGCATTAGGTTCACCACCGTCAGTCCTAGCCTTTTTAGCAGCATCAAGTGACCAGCGAATTAAACCAGCTACAGAACAAGACTTACCACTGCCTGTATTACCTAACACCGCTAAATGTCTACCAAACAATCTATCAGGATCAATCATTACTTTCGCATCATTAGCTAGAGGGCTTGTACCTATCAAAACTCGTCTATTTGCTCCTGATTCAATGATGTCTCTGAGCTGGCTTTTGGTAGGCAGCAGTACAGGCACACCAACACTTGGATAACCTTTTACACCACGTACGAATTTATAATGTTCATTACCACAACTATCTGTTTCGTCAAAAATCAAACATCCTAAAGGGTTTAAACTCATTTTTCTTAGAGGATAAGGTAAGTCTATAAGACCAAAATCCTGCAGCCCCCGTCTCTTGGGGTATTGTGAGCGTTCAATTGTTATCCATTCTACTTGACCTACAAGATAGCCTGAATCACTTGGAATAAGCAGATACCCGTTAACTCTTGGAAATGGGCGAGGCGTACCAGTATTCAAAGCTGTTCCATCTGGAGCGTCAATATCAATAAGTACCTTGATTTGATCTGGAGATACAAAATCAACAGTACCAACCCTTAATGACTCTGCGTAAGCAACTGGAGATATTGACATTACGAAATCCCTATAACTGGTCCAATTGAATCTAACTCAATGTCTGAAGGCTTTTCTTCTTTTACATTTGGCAACCGTTGTTTAAGAAGTTCTGTCATGCGAGAAGTAGTTTTATCAATGGCTGCTTTTGGTAGATAATACTGAGTTAAATTTGTTATATCAGCTAGTTCGGGACCTATTAGCAAACTAATTTGTGAGTGACGACCCCATTCATCATATAGCTTCATGATTCGGCCTAAAGGATCATTAAATGAAATAATAACGAGATGAGTGGATGGTATAGTTAACATATCTCTCATTACACGATTTATATGTTCGTCCCCAAAGCTATAACCATATGTCACTAATGTGCTATTCGGACGACAAACGGCTGATGCTAAATCACGAAATAGTTCAATATATGGATAATTTGCAGTTTCCTGATCTTTTGCTGCATTAGGAAAGACCATCATTTTATGCGCTGTTGTATCGGGATACCCAGCTACATCAAGATACGGCGTTAAAGACGAGGCTCCAAACGGAAGCCCCACTCTTCTGATATCATCACCATATTGTAGCCAGTCAATAGAACCATGTAGCTTTGAAAATCTCACTACTCCTTCTAAATATCTCGGTTCACCACGTATTCCAGGCGGATTATAATGTAAATCTATATCTAATCTAGATGATCTAAATATAGGAGATATATTGCCAATAAAACGATCGATTAAATGAATACCAGCAATTTCTGCTCCAGTCTCAATCAATCGGTCATAATTAGTGGTAAATATATTTAAACGGTCGCGAACCCCAGTTCTACTCGCAAAACTCATTAAGAAAGTGACAAGAGTATTAAATGCTAATTCCCGATTTTTTTCACTAGACTTGGCTATATTTCGTTCGCTGGTTAATATTGCTTCAGCAAATTCTTTTAACCCAGACTCAAGCTCACTTCTTAACAATGAAGCTTCGGGTTTGTTAAGTATTTCTAAACCTCTAAGTAACTCATTAGCCACACGTAACTGGTCTTCAATATTACCTTCTCTACGCCCAGCAGCTTTAGATGACTCACTAGCCGTTTCATCAATTTCTTTACCATGCGTATTTAAATCTAATTTAACCATTCCTGCCGCAGGTTCATCAGCTGCAATATAGTGAATAGCATGAGTAATACCTGCACCTGCAAGCAATGAAAGATGTTCAGATTGAAATAAAGCAGTAAGCCAAGGTTCTATACGAGATCTTAGGTCTCGATGACTAAAGCTTTCAGAGCCGTTTAACCAAGCAGGGTTTGAATTTGGGTCAGACGTGAACTTCATTTCTTTATTATTTTTAATATCGGGATCATCTTCCGTAATACTAGTTACTCCAAAAAACGTAGGTTCATGATCATCTCTTACTTTAATTATATTTGGGTAATTAGACATAAAAATCCTTTTTGCTTAAATTGGTAACACTGAAGATATGAAATCACATAATATCTAATGCCATTATCCATAAAGAGCGATTCAAGCTACAATATCCTTAAATGCTATTGTTATGCTATGAAGACCTATCATTCTCTAACGCCTTATTAACAATATCTTTTACCAGGTCATCTTAAACTGGGTACTAAAACTCACACTAAGCCCGTCTGCTTCCATCTGATTAAACAACTTCTCAGCATGCTTTATCTTACGGCTTTCCTCTGCTCTCAGATTATCAGATGAGCTGGTATCTTTAGTCTCAATAATTAAATTTAGCGTTTGACCTTTATCAGTCTCAACAACATAAGCAAAGTCAGGTGAGTAAGTGCCGCCCCCAGCTATTGGTATTCTGATTGAATTTCGGGGAATCTTACTAAATACCGTCACATGCTTTATTTCCTCTTTTATATTCTGCTTTTCTAAAGGCGAATCATAGAAGACATCTTCGAAAAGATAAGCATCATCGGGCTTACCATTATCATAATGAATACCTAGCTGACCTGATTTTAACTCGAGTAAAGGTGAGCCAGTTGAATCTGTATAGCTGGTAGGATGAACTTGATTAGATATGATGTTATAGCCTATTTCAAACTTCTGCATAGCATTTTGGAACAAATAGAGTTTTATCCCGTCAGTAAACTTACGGATAGTTTGGATGTTCAAGTAGTCATTAATATCTAGACCCTGTTCACCTTTGTCTTTTAGATGTCTGAGAGTAACGAACGCTTTATGTAAGGTGGGCAGTTTTATATACGTCTTTTCAGATAACTGACGTAAGAAACTGCCGTAACTCATTGTGCTGATTTTTGCGAAGTCTTCCTCATCGTCATATATACTCTGATAACCAGCTTGGTTATTGTAGATATGAAGCTTCGATACCTTTGTTACGAGTCCAGTCTTACTGAAGTTATTAGCGGTAATTTCTTGCTTGAGATAGTCCATAAGTAGCTTTTCATAAAAATTACCCTCATCTTCAAACTGATATTCTAAAATAGCGCGCTGGTTAATCAGCTCCCATAGCTCCTTAAGTTCTTCATACTTACCGAGTCTAACTTTGGTTTTAGATTTAGTGTCCTCTTTAGACTTATTCTCAATTTTGCCTTTTTTAAGTGCTTTACCAAAGGCATCAGGATAGAGGTCTTTAAGGGCTTGATAACCACCCTCCAAGAATTTCTCATCATCATCAATTAAATTTTGGTCATAAAGTTGATTACTGAGCTCTCTTTTACTCACTTCATAATGATTTTTGATTTGCTCAACTAACTCATTGCTTAGCTCCTCTGGCACTACTTCTGAAGCAGAGGTCTGATTAATCTCTCGGGTCAGCTCCTCTACAAAATCCTTTTCCGTAAAGTCGACATAATAGTTTAAGCGAAAATCATCAGTCTTCTCTCTCGCCATGTGTTCATTGACAGGGAGACGTAGCCCTCGACCAACTTCCTGTAATTTAGAGGTCGTACTACCACTTGAACGGAGCTTACAAATTTGAAAGACGTTTGGATTATCCCACCCTTCGCGTAGTGTCCATTTAGAGAAAATAAAGCGTCTTGGATTATCCAGTGACAATAAACTTTCTTTGTCATGCAAAATTTCGTTAATCTCAGCTTCAATTTTCTCGTCGTTACCCGTGTTATCTTTTGAAAAATAGCCTCCATGGGTTAGACTGATGTCTTCAATAGTACGCTGTAAATACTGTTTATAAAATGGATCTGTTTCTTTGGTAAGAGAGGACTTAGCTATTGCCAGTACCCAAGTCTCAAATTGTGTTTTTAAACTGCCAGCGAGCTCATTACCGTCTCTATAACCCTCAATATCATCAATAAAGAACAAAGTTAATGGTTTAATACGAGGACTACGAGTAAGCAGCTCCCGCTCCAGTTTAAAGTGCTCTTTGATAGCCTTTTGAATCATACTGTCTTGAAGCGACTCATGATAAGAGTAAGGATTAATACTCTCGTCCTTTTTAAGCTCAATACCGTTACTAAGAACCAAAGTAGTTTTGTTTAGTTTTTCGATATTTAAACTATGTATCGCTGAATGGATACTTGAAAGTGAGTCATTATTGCCAAGTATATGGCGAGTCTTGGTACCATTCTCGCTAAGCTCAAACTCAGCTTCTTTACCATCTAATGACTTTAAAGTGAGTTTAGCGTTGTCATTACCTGATAAGGTTTCAACATAGGCGGTAACTCCTTTGACTAGGTCTTGGTTAAAGGCATCAACAGCAGTTAGATGGTAAATGAGGTTTTTATATTCATTATTGAAAGTTGCACCATAGCGTAGCGTGAACTGTGCTTCTAAGTTTGATATGCTTTTCCACGTTTTACCCGTCTGTGGAAATTTATGTGGTTCGTCTATGATAACGACAGGGTTAATACCTGCTAAAGCATCGATTGCTCTATCATACTTCTCTCCAAGCAGTGCTCGATCAAACCTTTCTTCTTGAATAGTAGGCGAATTAATCATGCCTTGATTAATCACCAAAACGTGAATTTTGCTCTTATCACCGTGACTGGCATTCACAAACTGAGTCACAGACTCTGGCATATAGGATCTTTTGCCTTTCTTACTTTTTTTGCTTTCAACCACGTAAGTGACAATTTGCTTATCATGATATTCACCTTGAAAATCATGACGAAAGTGCTCACGCAAAGCATCACTCTTTAGGAAGTTTACCGTACCAGCTTTAATAGAAAGAGTAGGCACGACGACGATAAACTTAAACAGCTCATAGATTTTGTTAAGCTCATACATGGTTTTGGTATAGGTATAAGTCTTACCTGTCCCTGTCTCCATTGAGATATCAAACACAAGGTCATCACTGTGCTTGTCTGTGCCAAATATACCGTTCTCTTGTTGAGTTTGCTTGATATCACTAGCTAGTACGCTAGCGTTAAAGCTAATCTTAGGATTGATATACTGGCTGATGATATAGTCACTGGAAGGATGAAATTCTACGTTCAAAAATGACTTTATTAACGCAGTAATCGCCTTTTCTTGGTGAGGTAGATTTGGTTCAAAGTTAAAGCCTGCCATGGTCACTCTCGTCTATGAAGTTGAAAAAGAAAATAGCTATCAAAAATTTAGTATCTAACAATAATATTGATAGTGATTTTCTTTTTGTTTTGATAGCTTCTGATGGCTTCGTTTAACTCCATTTGCATGGCGGTATCGAAGTTGTAGCCGTTAACTATGATTCTATCTGGCGCAAAATCTTTATCTTCATCTAACTTGTCTAACAAGCACTTCAAGTTTTGAGTGCCAAAGTCAGAGGCGATTAGATATAGGTTCTTATTCACCAGCTCAGCGTTATAGCCCTGCAAGTCTATATCTTCAATTTGCTGTGTTAGATGGTTATTGTCATATAACATCCATGTCGTCAGCAGTGCTTGGTACTGTTCATCACTGAGCACCATGTCGTCAAATAGGCTCTCATTACTAACTTCAAAGTCATCATCTATCTTGGGACGGAAATCATTAGTGGTTTCAAATATTTTGAAGCCTAAATCCAAAAAATTGTTAGATATTTCTTCTTTAAAGATCTTAGCAGTTCTACTTAACCGTTCTTTAGTTATATCAAAGATACTTAGATATCCAGCTTTGTATGCTTCTGATTTTTGCTTTGATTTTTCATCTATTTGAACAAGAATAAACTTTAAGTTAGATGACTCTTTCGCATTCAAGTGCCAAATTGAGTGAGCAGTTGTCCCTGAACCAGCAAAGAAATCTAAAACTATATCTTCATTCGTAACTCCAAAAGCTTTCATTAATTCAGCTAGAAGTAGCTCATCTTTAGGGTTAGTAAATACTTTCCCGCCCATCAATCTACTTAGCCTCTTCGAAGAAGCACGACTATCTGTAAATCTCAAGCTAGTTAAACTTTGATTTTCTGTTTCTTTCAGGTAAGTCTTATTGTTCGGTACTTTCGTGTGATCTTCCCCAAAATGGATTCTGTCTTGCTCTATAAGCTCTAGCATTTTTGATTCAGGACAAAACCAACCTCTTGATGGCTGCTTGCAAGGTTGTTGAGTAGTAGGGTGCATTACATCATATACGTATTGACCATCATTAGGACCAGATATATCAGAGGCAAAGTAAACTCCTCTATTGTCCATCCAGTTATAGTGTTTACTCGAAAAAACTGGGCTGGACTGTGGAAATCCTTTATACCAAGCTAACGCTTCTTTATGAATCTGGTTCCAATTATCGCCATATTGTTTATGGAATTTATCAAAGGCTTTATAAATTTCATCTAAACCACCTTTTTTTTCAGTCCAGTCTCCTTCATTTGTGCCTTTACTTTTTGTAAAAATAAGAATGTACTCGTGCTGGAAAGATATATATTTTTGATCATTCTTTGATGTGTTCTTCCAGACGATCTCTCCGCAATAATTGCTCTCACCAAAAATTTCATTCATCACTGTTCTAAGAGTGAAAAACTCGTTTTCATCTATTGATATAGCAATCACACCATCTTCTTGAAGAAGTTCTCTAGCAATATACAACCTAGGATACATAAAGGTTAACCAAGCACTGTGACTATTCGAACCCTTAGCATTAAAGCTTAAAATACGCTCCGCCTCAGCCTTATCAATACCAGCTAAGCGACTTAAATCATCCACTGAAAATTTAAAGCTATCTTGGTACACAAACCCATCTGATCCCGTATTGTAAGGAGGATCAATATATATCATTTTAATTTTTTCACGGTAGCCATTGACCAAATGCTTCAATACTTCAAGATTATCGCCTTTAATCAGTACATTACCGCTATCACTGTTCTCTGAGCTCTCGTTATGGGCTGTATCAGGCTTTAGTAGCTTTTGTGGCGGTAAGTTGGTTAACAGCCTAGCATAGGCTTTACCAAGCCAATTTAAGCTATATGATTCCTTGACCATATCTACTTCGTTGGCTTTTACGACCTCCATCATCTTTTCAGGCTGAAAGTGACCATCCTTGTCAAAACATTGAGGAAAATGCTTTTTCAAAATAGCAATTTGTTTGCTATTTGCCGTTTCAGTTTCATCAAAGAGGGTTTCGGTAGACAGGTTGGTCATGATACTTCCTAAGGTGTAAGGTAAAAGGAGCACTTATAAAACTGCTTTGGCATTATGACAAAGTCATTCTATCCAAACAATGAGCCAAATATTTCAAACGACACATATTGTCGCATATGCTCGGCTAATGTGAATTGTTAATCAGCTAACCTGCTATTATAACTTTATAAAATTCGATAGTCATGAAATAGGAGTAGATAAGATGTTTGAGATAAAAGGGCTGGATCAACTGAACAAGACATTAAGTGAGTTGGGCAAAGTGACCGATGAGCTTGAAGGTGAATTAGGAACCATACAGTTCGATGCTGAAAGTGCTGAAAGCATTGAGTTAGCTATCGTTGAAATGGAAAATATGATTGATAAAAAGTTCGAAAATTACGCTTCAAATCCTGTGGCTATCGACATGGCTAACGGTATAAAGGCAGCCTATAGGCAGATGATTGTAGATAAAGCAAGTGAAGCAAGAATACAGGCTGATAGTGAGGGGAATGAAAATGGCCGTTGATCTATTCAAAAAAATTGATAATACCGTGTTAGATCTCCAAGCCTCACAAAGCCAAACCTATGAAGGGTTGCTTGAAAATCTAGCTCAGTTGTTAAGCCATGAAGACTTACAGCCTTTCAATGAAACACTTACTCAAAATATTGATTTAGAACAATTTCTAGAGGCGAGCTATGCCACTCAGCAAGGGATGTTTGGCACTAGCAAACTACAGTGGACTGGTAGTGATGAACAAGACCTGGGACTAAAGTATGCATTAGTTCAAAAACTAGGTAATGATACAAGTTATGCGTCAAATTTTGCATACGAGTTTTTTAGTAGCCGCGATAATAAAATAATCTCTTGTATTCATAATTTAGTTAGAGGATTAATCATTCCATTTGTGCGCGACTACAAAGAATATGTTGCTTCAAATAGCAAAATTGAGCCTGAGCTTAAGACATATGATGCTAACGCTGTAGCTCAATCTAATAGAAAAGTATTTGTCGTTCATGGGCATGACGATCATGCAAAAGAAATGATGGCACGTTTTCTAGAAAAAAATGATTTTGAAGCTATTGTTCTTCATGAACAGGCAAGTGGTAATAAGACGATT
>NZ_JBPYDE010000027.1:0-10208 GCF_051847555.1 Psychrobacter sp. 1Y4
TCAGTGAGACTCAACCATCCGCACTTAGTCAGTGAGACTCAACCATCCGCACTTAGTCAGTGAGACTCAACCATCCGTCAATTAACTATATCATAGTAGATTGTTAGATACTGGCGAAGTTGCTATAGTTAGATGGATAAATAATTTGATAATTTAAGGATATGGTATGAGCTTACTTGGTGGTAATGATTTGAAGGAACAGCAAAAGATTAATGAGCTTGAGCTGAAAATAAATAGAGAAAAACAGAAGTTAGATAAGAAGCTGACACGACAAAAGATACTACTGGGTGCTTTCTTAATAGAGACTTTAGAAAAAAACGAAGTTGAAAAATTACGTGAATATGTTGCTAATAATTTAGATGATTTTTTAACCAGAGAAAGTGATAGAGAGTTAATGTCTGATGTTATAGAAAAGCTAAAAAAAATCAGCAATAAAAATAATGAAATTGACTATAACGGCGATAAACATACATTAGTTGCCAATATTGCAGATACTGGCCTCCCTGTTGATGAAGATAATATGTTTGTAGAAGATTAATGCTAGTTTTTTAATGAGATTATGAAGCTTTCATTGTAGACGAGCAGAGAATATCAATCATATCATTGAGTGAAAATTAACCACCTGACACAAGCTGCCATAACTCGTCACCTACTAACAGATCTTGGCGGTCATAAAAGTTGCCCCAACGCTTATAATTATTATCCGTTCTCGACTCAGGGTTATAAGTAATGGCGATGTAGGTTTGAATTTTATTAGGTGTCCTAAATTAGTTAACCACTACAATTTTTTACTTACAACACGCAACCTTTTTAACACACGTTAATTATAAATCTCGATTTTCAAGGTGCTAATATAATTGAGTAATACTTAACTTAGTTAACATAAACCACTGATTCTAATAACTTTCATCTTGTATTATCACAGATTATTGTTTATCGAGATTCTGCAAGCTTTACTTAATTGGAGAAATTATGCGTGCTTTAACCTACCACGGTGCTAAAGATGTGCGAGTGGACAATGTCCCAGAGCCTAAACTGCAAGAAAAAGATGATGTTATTTTACGTGTGACTGCAACTGCAATTTGTGGCTCAGATTTACACTTATATCGTGGCAAAATACCTGCAACCGAGGAAGGCGATATCTTCGGTCATGAGTTTATGGGTGTGGTTGAAGAAGTAGGCTCTGAAGTCACAGCTGTTAAAAAAGGCGACAGAGTTGTTATTCCTTTTGTTATTGCATGTGGTAACTGCTTTTTCTGTCAGCATGACCTAATGTCCGCTTGTGAGACTACAAATACAGGCCCAGGCGCTGCTATTAATAAAAAAATAATTCCGCCACCGGCTGCTTTATTTGGTTTTAGCCATTTATATGGTGGGATTCCTGGTGGACAAGCAGAATTTGTACGGGTTCCTAAAGGTAATTTTAATCCGTTCAAAGTAAATGGCTCACTGTCAGATGAGAAGGTTTTATTTTTATCAGATATTTTACCAACTGCTTGGCAGGCCGTGACTAATGCCAATATTACTAAAGGTTCAACCGTAGCTATTTATGGTGCGGGTCCTGTGGGGTTGTTATCAGCAGCTTGTGCCAAAATGTTAGGCGCTGAGCAGATCTTCGTGGTAGATCATAATGACTACCGTTTGCAGTATGCCAAAGATACGTACGGGGCTATTCCGGTCAATTTCGATAAGGTAGATGCTGCTGAATTCATCATTGAACAGACCAAAGGACATCGCGGCGTTGACGGCGTTATTGATGCGATTGGCTTTGAAGCCAAAGGCAGTATGCTAGAAACAATAATGACCAATTTGAAAATTGAAGGGTCAAGTGGTGCAGCTTTACGTCAATGTATTGCAGCTGTGCGTCGTGGCGGGGTCGTTAGTGTTCCTGGTGTGTATGCAGGACCCATTCATGGTTTCTTATTTGGTGATGCTTTTGATAAGGGGCTTACTTTCAAAATGGGCCAAACCCATGTACACAAGTATTTACCACAATTATTAGAGTATATTGAAAATGGTGATTTATCACCTGAAGCTATTATTACTCACCGTATGAATTTGTCTGACGCTGCTAAAGGTTATGAAATTTTCGAAAAGCGTGAAGAAGAATGTCGTAAAGTCATTTTAACTCCTTAATTTTTCAAATTTACCCTTAACATTTAAGAGTTAAGTCATAGCTGCTTTAACGAGATTATCTTAAATAATGATTATCGCTAAAGCAGCTAGTAAAAAATCTTTAACTTATTTTTCTCTGCACACGACAAAAAAATCATCCCCAACCGATTTACATGGGTTTAGGGGTTAAAAAACTAGCTAACTGTCTTAGATGGTCTTAAAGCTTAGAAGTGTAAAGCACAATAAACTTTCTTATATTTATCAGGATCATCTTTATTAGCTACAAACCCTTTGCTAACCAACTTTACCGTTAAATGTTTCACCTTCATCATTCGTTATCATAACAATCAAGTTTTGATCCCCAAAACTTTGGAGTTCTTTAATCAGCTCTTTAATTGTCTTAGTTCTATCTTCCCATTGCACTATAATTTATTGTAAGTATACCTATGGCAAACCAGTCAGGCGCTTTCACTGGTTCGGTTCCCTAGTGAGGACTTGAATATTAAGCTATCCTCTATGTCCTATTCTCAATTGAGTTTTTATGTCTAATATACTAAGTAATGAACCTATAATACAATACGAACCACAGAGCCTACGTCCAATAGTAGCTACTATTGGAGTACTTTTTAAAGATGGAAAGGTGCTTTTAGTACGCCGTGCTAACCCACCCGATGCAGGTCGATGGGGTTTTCCCGGTGGTAAAATTGAACGTGGGGAAACTGTTAAAGATGCTGCCGTTCGTGAACTTTATGAAGAGACAAGCATTGTATCAAAAGCCTTTAAGACATTTAACGCTGTAGACGCGTTTGACTTTGATAGTAGTGGTAAGCTTCGTCACCATTTTGTTCTTGTAGCCGTACTTTGTATTTGGGTTTCTGGTGATCCTCTAGCAGGTGATGATGCCCTAGAAGCTAGATTTTTCGATATTGAAGATTTGATCAATGCAGATTTAGCCCTTAGCTTAGATGTTAAAGAAATAGCATTACAAGCAGCTGAGTTACTCTAAAAAGTAAGAAAGTTCGATGAGAGCATCCTATATTCTGTGTAACAGCTGTGTGGCTTTCATCAATAATTACACAAAATGTAGGATGCTCTCAGCTTTTCATGCTACCAGCCATCTGTTGGGCCAGTTTTTTAATGTCGTTTTGGTTAGTCATTGCTTATTCTCCAGTTAGTGGATTATAAGCAGTTACACAAAGTTTGGGAAACTCCCATTATCTGATTATGGCTATTTTCCCTTTTTTATTTTTCTGAAGGCGTTTATAATTTTTGACAGTTTTGCAATAACGCGTAGCCACCTTTAGATTTTTTTAAATCTAACAAAGAGTAGACCATTGAGTCTCCAAACACGCCATCATTAATAGTTCCTACGCTCAGTAAGTAGTTATTATTGGAGAATACTGGATTATTTTTTTTACTATATTGATCATCAAAGTTTAGCTGTTGTGAAATATTATCGTAAGTCACTGTCGCACTAGTTTTTTGGTTATTAAAGTGGTAGGTTACGCTTAGATTTTCGTTGCTATCACACTTGTAGTTGACGACATAATTTTGCTGGTTAGATGGTTGCTGCTGGTCAGTGATAAAGGCTTTCAAATTAAAGTTTTTTGCGGTGTTTGCATGCTTACGGGCATCATTGCGTGTTTGGCTTACGATAAGCTTATAATCCCCTGTATAAGGCAGGACTTGGAAATCACCAGAGAGTTCACTAGTTTTATTGTTATTTCCAAGATACAGTAACTTTAATACCACATCGTCTGATGTGTTTTGTCTTACTACTCTTAATACTTGATTAGCTTGTGCATGGAATATATATTCCTTTGTATCATAGCCAGTAATACTGCCCTTGATATCCAAAACTTGGGGGTTAGCAATATTACTGTGACTATTTTTATGAGAAGTCTCTACTGCATTAGTATACTGACTACTGTTATCAGGTGTTGTGTTACAGCCTGCTAAAGCAGCTATACACGACATCACAAATGCAAGGGCGAGTATTTTCTTTGATTTCATCTTAAAACCTTTCGTATTAAAAAATAATTGATTATTTTAACATCCAAAATAGTTGAGTTTATTGGTGTCGGACAAACTATATATTACATCCATATCTTCGAGTAGATTTTAGCTAGTACACAATAGACCAAAGCAAATCCAATGAAAAAACATAACAGATTAACACTCCACCCCAGTGAATGATATGTTCAAGCTAGTAAAATACGGCAAATATTCAAATATTATCCAATCAAGAATCCAAATAATCACGCACGGGGCGTTTATTAAATTGGCTAGCGTCTTTAATTTAGTTGACACAGAGTTTTGAACGCCCTCTTCTCTTATTATATTTAAAGGAAAAATTATGCGTTCTTTGCTTCTAACGACAATGTGCTTAACGGGCAGCTTAGCTCTAGTGGCTTGTAGTAACCATCGTGCCGACACCACGGATCTGAGTAAGCAGCCTACAATAGAAGCGCCGGTAGCGTCAGGGGCATTTACTGCTTTTGGAAACAAAGGGAAAATTTGGCGAATAGTGATTGAAGGAAATGAGCTAAGTATAGAGGCAAATTTCTTAAAGCCAACGACAGCAACAGTTACCGTGGTGGGTTCTGGTTCTGTCAATACTGAAGGTGTCGAATACGCGAGTACTGTCAATGGACAGCCTATTGTTGTGAATATAAAAAATAACCTTTGTATCGATGACAATGGCTATCAAAATGAATTTACTGCAATATTAACTTACGCAGGCAAAGCATATCAGGGTTGTGCCGTTGCCGGTGCAATAGAAATTGCGCCCACATAGCAGATAAGCCCAAGCGGTAGCCAATGTATACTTATAGCGAGCCACTCAAGCTCTTTTCTTGGTTCGGTACCCTAGTGAGGACTTGAATCTTTGGCTGTGAGCTAATGGTATTAAGGTTTCAACTTGCTGAGATAGCCACAGTGTACTTCATGATGTACTTACCATAGATATTCTATCTATGATCGGTGCGCTAGTGAGGACTTGAAGAGACCATCCCAGATTCTGTGTAACTGACGTTTAGATTAAATACTTACACAAAATTTAGGAAGGTCTCCCAGATTCTTATCAAAGACTTCATCATCTATTATTCGCCAAACGGCAACTTGCTGATGGTCTTTGGTGGTGACTAGATTTAAAGTTTGTTCAATCATTGCTTGAGGTCTCATATCCTTATGATGTTTATTTGCTTCAAACCCAGTTACTTTACACTTAGCGGTTTAATTAAGCTACTTACTTGAGCTATTTGCTTCAGTTATTAGGCTTGGCTACTTACTCAACTTCAATATTCTAAAGGCGCCCTGAATAACTAAAGCAAATACGATGCTACCAATAATCAAATCAGGCGTACTAGAGTGTAACCAATTAACCAAAATCCCTGCAACAATTACCCCTAAATTGATAATCACATCGTTTGAAGTGAAAATCATACTGGCTTGCATATGGGCTTCTTCTTCTTTGCTTTTCGATTTTTGTAGTAAATAGAGGCAAATCAAGTTTGCAATTAGCGCAAGAATCGATATGACTATCATGGTAGAAAAGTCAGGTAACTGCTCATTGCCAAAGAAACGTCTTAGTACTTCTAAAAAACCAAGAATCGCTAGCGTAATTTGAAAATATCCGGCAATTCTAGCAATCCGTTTTTTCTTAATGACCGTTCCACCGACCGCAAATAAGCTAATTCCGTACACGAAGCTATCTGCTAACATATCTAAGCTGTCGGCGACCAACCCCATCGAACGAGAAATCAGTCCCGTGCTCATTTCAATAATAAAGAAAGCAAAGTTAATGACCAGCACTATCCATAGTAGCTTTCTTTGCTCAGCATCTTTTTTGTGACTAGAGTCAGCATCAATTTTAAAATTATTGTTGGGATCAGAGGGGTCAATGGTTTCGGTCGAGAGTAGGGTGTCTCCTAATTTTAGGTCATGAATAGCAGTCTCTATCCCTTCTATATTGTCATGATGAAACACAGTTAATTGACGGTTAGGAATGTCGAACTCAAGATGTTCAATATTCGAGTGGCCCTCTAATTTCATTCGGATTAGGTTTTCCTCCGAAGGGCAGTCCATCTTCGATATTTTAAAAGTTGTTTTATTCATAGCTACATTTATATCCGGGTGGTGGTTCAAAAAGTAGGCTGTCTAAGTGACAATATAAAGAAAAATGGTTTCAAAAGCCATACCCCAAGGGAACCAGATATTTCATCCTTCAAACCTATTAACAGACTACTTAAAACAGACTGGTATAATGGAACCACTTATAACAGACTATTTTAGGTATTTATGTTTATTAGAGCGTATCTACGAGCGTCAACCAAAGAACAAGACGCTAAGCGTGCCAAGAGCGAGCTTATAGCATTTGCCGACGATCATGACCACAAGATTGCAGCGTTCTATGTCGAGAATGAATCAGGAGCAACACTGGTACGCCCAAAGCTGATGCAGCTGATCGAAGATGCTCATAAGGGCGATGTCATCTTAGTTGAGCAGATTGATCGCTTGGCGCGTTTGAACCAAGCTGATTGGGACACTCTCAAAAGAATGCTATCAGAAAAGAAGCTATCTATCGTATCAAAAGAGCTACCCACCTCATATATGGCGCTTCAACCTGAAAGCAGCACTGAATTTATGAGCAGTGTATTGCAGGCCATTAACTCGATGATGCTAGATATGCTTGCAGCTATTGCTCGAAAAGATTATGAAGATCGCCGTAACCGTCAAATGCAAGGTATTGCTCGAGCTAAAGCAGAAGGTAAGTATTCAGGACGTAGAAAAGATACCGAAAAGCGCAAGATTATCGCTAGTCTGCTCAAATCAGGTCATAGCTATTCTGATATTCAAAAAATGGCGAAGTGCTCACGGCATCTGATCGCTGATGTGGCTAAGAAAATATCTAAAAAGGCTTATTAATCCACTATAAGTAGATCAATAAGCCTTTTTAGATGGTTCCCTTGGGACATACTGTTTTAAACTGGCTAATAAACTGTTTTAAGGTGAAGCCCTCACTTAATGGACTATTATTATTGACTTGCTCAGGTGTTAAATTATCAATAAAAGGTTGCTCATTTTTTGAAGCGCCTCTACGAACAACCTCGAACCTCATAGGAATTTCACCTGATTTATTAGCACGTCTAAGTGTCAGATTTTTAGACTTAGCCAAACTGAGTAGTTCATTATAGTTATCTCCACGAGTAGTGGTTTTCTTAGTTAACATATTTATCTATAACCTAATTTTATGAGTTTTTAATGAAAGCCACTGTGTGAAATCTCTCTAATTGTTAATCACCACCAGAGCCATTTAAACTCTTTAGATTCAGCATCCCATTCAAAGTTACTACCAAAATACTCTCTTCCATCGTACTTTATATGTTTGACTATGTCCGTATCTATATACTCATGATAATAAATTTCTAACTTTGTTGGGTCAAAATCACTACTAGATATAATCTGATTTTCTTCAAACTGTAGCCCTTCAGTAGTTTCCTTAGCCATGAATATAGCAGTACCTGAAGGTAAATCCATTATCATCCTAGTAGATGAACTAATACATTTTGTCTTAATTCCAAGTTTTTCTAAGGTACCTAAATCAAGGGCACATTCCCAATCATCACCTCCATTCTCTAAATCTACACTTAAAATACAATCACTAGTTAATTCTGCGCCTGATATACGCCACAAATTATCCACATCATACAGACGACCACCATTAACAAAATCGTGCTCTTTAGGTATTTGTAGATTACTTGATCCAGGGTCGTCTAAATATTCAGCATATTCCTGTAAGTCAATGTCTTCATTTTCGAAATACTCATAAGTATCATTTGCTACTGTACCGGCGTAAATAAATGCACCGTAACCTCTTAGTGCAATAATCATTACTATCTCCTCAATTAAATAGTGTGCACATACGTTTGTTTTTTACCTTTTATTGAGACTACCAAAATAATTTTCTAATGCATAGTATGTAGATCTTCTTTACGACATTATACGTCGTGTCCGACATAATTCTACTATTTAAGAGGCTTTGATAGGTTATATAGCTCGCTGCATTTTTTTCCATATTCACCCATGTTGATACCCATCTGTGCAAAAGACTGAGCTATCCCAGCTGAAAATCTCTTATTATTAAATTCTAGAGTTACGTTAGAAAATCTAGAATAGTTAACAGCTATCCCACCCTTTACTTTTGGCAGCTTGAATGCATGATCCTCTTTAAAAACTATATAAGGCTGTAAGAGTGTTTCAAACACTTTGCCACAAAATACAACGTAATCTCTTTCTTGGCTCGTTATTGTGTCTAGCAAGATTTCAACATAAGGTTGCAATGATTCTTTTGCAGATTCAACCTTATTAGTTTCGAAACTATTCGATCCGAAAGGCAAAAGTTCAAGCTGTAGCTTGTCATCTATTACTTTTTCTAGGTTCGAAAAATTACCATTAGCATCATTAAAATTGATAACATTGAATGGTTTTATAAACTTCACTTGCTTAGCGTCAAAAGAAGACTTAAGTTTTATCGTAGTGTCTTCACCATAATGAATTTTTCCATAGTATCTATGAAACCCAAAATATTCATCAAAGTCAGTGAACTTAAAGCTCTCTTCATGTACATCTGAATAATTGTCTACTTGTTTAGGTTTAAGATGTACTAATACAAACTTTGCTTCAGGGTTACCGAAAAAATATGATGGATACTCATTATGATTGACATGCATTTTGATATCTTTCGATAATTTCTCTGCACGGCTTATTTTACGAGTTGAGTGAAACTCCTCGAAATCGCTCTTCATAATGCTGATTAGTCTTTCCATAATAAAACCTTTTAAAGTAAATGCTTAATTGATTTGCCATAGGCATGATCGAGACTATCTTAGATACTGTCCAGAAAGGACACTGTGAAATATATTCTCATCATTTAGATGATTCAAGTCCTGATTAGGGAACCGTACCTATTTAATATGATTAGAATCTCTCAAGAATTAAAAATCAAATTTTTCCTATAAATGGCAATAAAACATGATATTTGTTCAATAAAATTGACAATATATATCTGAACCCTCTAACTTTCGTATAAAGTATTTATGATTTGCCTCGTAGGTAGGTTAATGCGATAGTTGTCCACTGAACGTTCTGAACAGTCGTATTGTACAGAGCTTAAAAACGTACTTGGACACTAGGTGAACAATGAACATATCAGTGACAAAAGCAGCAAAAGAATGGGGTGTATCGAGAACCACAATATACCAAAAAGTCAATGATGGCGAGCTTTCCAGAACAGCAGACAAGAAAATTGACACTGCAGAGATGCTTCGAGTATTTGGAGAGCCTTTGTCCAAAAAACGTACTGAACAATCACTGAACGTTCCTGATAGTACGCACTTGAACAGTCAAGCTGAACAGTCTTATACAGAGCTTGAACATCAATTAGAGTTAGAGAAGTTAAGGAATAAGCACCTACAGCAACAGGTCAGCGATCAAAAACAGTTGATAGAGAATTATCAACAACAAATTGGTCAGCTGAATAAGACACTGGATAAAGCCAATGCTAGTATTCAGGATTTTGCTCAAGTGAAGTTGCTAGAATTTAAGCAAGCTGAGCTAGGCTATGAGCCACCACTTGAACAAGAGAAAGAAAAAACAAACGACTCAACCGTGGCACCAGATCGGAAGAGAAAAAGATGGTGGGCGTTTTAGGAGAGTGTTGAAATGGCAGTTACACAAAGTTTGGGAAAGTCTCCTAAGTCAAAAACCCTTTTCAGAAATGATTAGGGGTTTTTGTTATCTGACTATAACTTGTTAGAGTTATCAACTAAATCTGTATTATAAGTAATAAATAGCCAGCTTGACCCATAGTTATCTATCAAAGTTATATCAACACCGTCATGATGCCAATTTGCAGCATTACCAAGCACTGTAGATATGTTTTTAGATGGTTCACCATATTTCAAACTCAATGCGTTAAGCGCTTTTGAATATAAATGATCATACTTTGTGAAGTGTGTTTTTAATTTCACTACTTTAAGCTTATCCTCATCCATTCTAAATTCTACAGTAAAATTCTTTCCAAAAATCATGTA
>NZ_JBPYDE010000028.1:0-5700 GCF_051847555.1 Psychrobacter sp. 1Y4
CCTTTTTTTAGTTTTGATGCATAGTGCTGGCTTTTCTATAGCATTGTAGTTAAGTCTTTTATAGTTCTTGCTTAGGCTATTCGCCGTCTAGTTACTTTCGATAATTATGTGCTGTGCATTAAACAGTACATCGTCGGTTTTGTATATTGCTATGCTTCTATCTTCAGTGATTTCGATGAACGTATATTTGTCGTTGAAGTATCGAATCTTATATTCCTGATCTTTGCCGTAATCTTCTTCAATTCTACTCTCAACGTACTCGTAGTTAGCAAGTCTTTCTGGTGTCGGTATCTTATACAGGTTTAGGTATATGTTCCCCAGATTCAATACTGTATAGATGAGCATTGTAGCTGGCGTTGCAATCATGAGTATCTCTCTGAATACCTTAAATGGTGTTATTTCTACGGGTTCTAGTACCCGCGATTGTTTATTGAAGAGCCACAAGTACTTTAGAGAAAATGCCAGCCCCGCTAACATCATAGAACTTATTGCGATCATGACTAATAGCGCATCTTTGAATGGTCCACTATGCATAAACAAGGCTGCTGTTGAAACTGAGTAGGAAAATATTAGTACTGGAATAGCATTTTCTGGAGTATATTCTTTATCTTTATTTTTGACTGCCTTTTCTAAGTCACCTATTAGTGGCATTGCCATCAAAGTTGTAAGGTAAAATCTATACATAATGTAAGAAGCTAGTACAGTGAGAGTTACTAAAGCTCCATCTGCAGCTAGTTGCGAGACAGAGAAAAACCTCAAATAAGTTAAATCTATTTTTGACAATTCAATAGTTTGTATCGCTGCCCCCATTCCCGATATTATTATTAAAATAAAAGGAATATTTTCTTTAGTTATATTTAACCCCTTTATCCAAGTATTTTTATCGGAAATACTATCTATAAAACTGACATTCTGAGTTTTTTCTAACTCGTTTCTCTTATCATTTTTACTGTTATCTTCCACTATTTGTTCCTTAAATACTGCGTAACTGTAATTTGTTTTATTTGTATACAAGGAAAGTATCATAAATATAATTATTCTTTTCTAAATTATTGTATTATTTAATAGCCAGCATATACCGTGGGTACAATATTCACTGCGTTACTATTGACCCAAGGCATACTGGTAAGGGGAAACCCCTTAACCCCAACCCCTCACAAAAAGCCGTGAGGGTAAAAAATAACTGCTAAAGCGAGGTTCAAATGGCAAGGACGAAATGGCTAAAAATACGAGTCTCTGATGATGAAGTCTTAGACATTAAAAAGCGTGCAGGCAGACACGATATGTCTAACTACATTCGTAGATTGATACTTGATCAACCGATAGCCGCGCCTGAATCCGAGCCCAAAAAAATAGTACACACTGCCGATCCTGAATTGGTGCGAGCCGTTAATCGTATTGGCATTAACATCAACCAAATCGCCAAGCAGATTAACACAGGGCAAGAAGTCGGTAACTTAGTACTAATTGCCTTACTCAACTTGCAAACCTCGCTAGATAAAGCACTAGCATCGAGTATGCCCGATGATCGTTAAATTCTTCACACATGGCACTGGTAGCAGTAAAGGCGTGTTTGATTACTTGCTCAAAGACAACCAGCAGCCAGAGGGCAAACGGCTCGATGCCGAAGTATTGAGGGGCGACGTAGACAACCAAGCCTTGCTCATTGATAGCCTAGACTTCAAGCAAAAATACACCAGTGGTTGCTTATCGTTTACCGAGACAGCCGACCAAGTTACTGCAGAACAGAAAAACGCTTTAATGGACGGCTTTGAGGAAACCATTCGAGCAGGGCTAGACGTTGATAGAGTAAGCGTGAGCTGGATTGAGCATCGAGATAAAGGACGGTTAGAGCTGAACTTTGTCTTTACCAATGTAGATTTAGAGCATGGCAGAGCGTTTCAGCCCTATGTCCACTACCAAGATAAGCGCCGCGTCAACGCATGGAAAGACATGCAAAATATTGAACATGGTTTTACCGACCCCAATGACCCCGCCAACAAGCGATTAATGGCGCAGCGTGACAATTTACCAAGAGACGTTAAAGACGCGAGACAAGCCATTACTGACGGTCTACAAGTATTAGTGGTTGAAGGCGTTATAACCAGTCGTGACGACGTTATTCAAGCCCTCACTGATGGTGGCTTTGAGATCGCACGAGAGACAGACAAAGCAATCAGTATCAAAAACCCAGATCCCAAAGCAAAACGAAATATCAGGCTAACAGGCGGATTATATGAGCGAGATTTTAAGTTTAGCCCAGAAGTTCAGAACACAGTCAGAGAAGCAAGCGAAGACTATCGAGCAGGAAGTAGAGAACGCTACGACGCAGCTAAACAGCTTTATGACAGCGAAATTACAAGAAAGCGAGACTATCATCAAGCAAGGCATGACAAACCTAGACACGAGCAACGAGCAGCTGCTCACGATGTTAGTAACGCATCAAACCGATATGTCTACAGCCCTCGAAACTTATATGAGCAGCGTCCAAGCCCATACCACCGAGCATTTAAACCAGTTCGCAGAAGACATAGAGAAGACGATAGAAGCCTATACACAGCACATAGCGTATCTGATAGAGCAGCGAGAAGACAGAATAGCGCAAGTTATCAAGTCAGAGATGAAAAAATGGGCGATAGTAGCCGGTTTGAGCGCACTCGCGATGCTGGTGTTGGGAATAATCATAGGGACAATGCTGTTCAACACGTTCTCAAAACCGACACAGCCTATGCCACAACCGAAGACGCTATCGCAGACGCAGCAGCCCATCAACTATGGACAGAAATAACTCATGGACAAGAGACTACTAGAGCAAGTGCAGCAAGCGATGCAAGCACAGCAGGATACGATCAAACGCCAAGAGCAAATGCTAGACGACCAAGAGAGATACATGGAGCAGATGCTCGACAAGAAAGATCAAGATATAGCGGAATTGACAGCCTCATTGAACAGATTGGCACGAACGAAGACGCAAGAATTAGAGCGCTTACCGACGTTGTTCAAGGAGTTGCAAGCTTCAATGACAGAACAAACGATGGTATTCAATGGATGGGTGGCATATCGGAAAGAGCACGTAACAACGCAAGCATTATTGATAAGCGAGTTATTGGCTTTAGGAAAAGTACAAATTCAACTCGTAGAGCAGTTAAAGACGTATCAGAGTACGATAACACCGCCCGACTATCTCAAGAGCGATACGACGCAGCTAGACAGCGATACCGTGAAGTTAGAAAGCGAATTGAAGGAATTAGTGAGCGCACAGATCAAAATAGAGCAATCACAAACGAAAATAACCGGATCGCAGACGGCAATACAAGCGGAATTGAAGGAATTAAACACGTTGCGGGACAAATTAGAGACGTAATCAAAGCCAAAGAGCAAGAGCTTGCTAGAGCGCCCACAAGGTCACGATCTGCAAGTATGGGTCGATAGCTAAGGCGGAAAAGAATACTGTAAACACTGAGATATAGGTGATGGTTCGATGTCTCTACATTGCACTGCACAAAGTTCATGACATCTTCTGTAACTACTTAAAAAAAACCTATCTTTGATAGGTTTTTTTTAAGTAGTTCTATATTTCTACAGTCCACTGAACCTTAATTCTTACTCTTACTCTTACTCTTACTCTTACTCTTACTCTTACTCTTACTCTTACTCATTCGGTCTTTTACTATTTCAAATAACGCCGTTCCTGCGACTACTACTATTCCCCCAACTAGCGTAAAAATTAATTCAATCACTTGATCTTCTGAGTTTGAGTGTTTATTCCCTTTATAATCATTTTTATGTTTTCTCTCAGCATACTCAGCTCTATTTTCAGCTTGCCTAGCTCTATGTTCAGCATTATTGACTCTTTGGTTTGCAGAAGTCATATCGCTATCGTAGTTTCTTGATATAACTTTCAATCCTTCTATTACATCACCTCTAGGTATTGAGGATCTTTTTTTATACTCAAAAACATTCATGTTAACCCCACAAATACGATAATATTAATTTACTCCAAACTAATGTTATCACTATTGTTAGTATTTAAAGCATATTTATATTTTCTCACCATGTTATCTAAAATCTACTTTCGGGACAATTCACTTTATCATTTTGTGATAAATTCCAAGGATAACAAACGAGTAGTATTTTTTTAGAGCGATGTACACCTTAAATGGCGTGGCTTTGCGAAGAAGTTGCTAATTGACGCGAAGGTAATGAAAGCGTAAACTCAAGTGCTAGAAACGACTAACCCCCAGTGCTACCAACACTAGGGGTTAGGTGAATTTTAATCTGTGTCAGCAGATATAAAACCCATCTTTCGATACGGATATTTTATATCAGCAGGCGCACCAACACAAGTGTGTGTCATGTTAATACTACCGGAAATATACGAAACCCTGCCCCATAAGCCCTATTGCACCGATGATTTAGGTAATCTGATCATTCGTCCTAGGCAAACTGCCGTCAAAATGCGGTACATTCAGCATAACCCACCTTGCATGACTCACTTCATATGCTTAGACATTGATCATGAGCATGGTGCAATGCGTTGGGCGGAAGAATACTTGCCACCGCCACGGTGGACAAGCCAAAACCCCTCAAACGGACACGCTCATATTGTCTATGAGCTAAAAACGCCTGTTTGCACCAGTGAGCATGGCAGTCGTAAAGCCTTAGATTATCTTGCTAAGATACAAGCAGGGCTTGTCAGAGAGACGAGGGCAGACGTCGGTTATACCAATTTCATCACTAAAAACCCGATGCACAAGCATTGGCGTACCGAGGTATGGACAAAAGAAGCCTACGAGCTAAATTATCTAGCGGAATTTGTTGATCTCAGACCTTTAACGACTAGAGAGAAAGAATATGGACTTGGTAGGAACTGCACCCTGTTCGATACCGTTCGTCATTGGGCGTATGCTGCGATTAGAGAGCATCGAGGGAAGACTTGGGAGCAATGGTATAACTCAGTGCTCAAACATGCTCAAAACGTTAATATGATGTTTTCACGGCCATTACCCTATTCAGAAATCAAAGCAACTGCTAAAAGCATCGCAAAATACTGCTGGAAGCATGACGCATACCACTATCACGAGTTTGTTTATCGTCAATCAGTTAAGGGAAGTAAAGGCGGTAAAATTAGCAACTCTTCGAAAGGTGGTGTAGCACGTTCGCTTAAATATCAAGACAAAAGAACTAAAGCTTTAGAACTTAAAGCTCTAAAGCTTGCTAATAAAGAAATAGCGATACAATTGGGCGTATCAGACAGGACTATAAGAAACTGGCTTAAGCTATGATTCCTTGAGATATTCTTGCAATATCTGCGTCCAAGTCCTTGATAGCTTGTTTAGGCAAAGCCTTTTTCTTCATTCTTTCGACATCTCCGTCTAAAACAGCATTAACCATGTTGATTGAGATATCTATATTCTGTTTATGGAATTCAGAGACAATAGCAGCTCTCTCTAGTCCACGCTCTGCAAACTCTTCGATTCTCTTGCAGTTACCTATAAATTTAGGTTCAAACATTGTGAATGACAGCATAACAAGTTCCTTTTTTATACGCTAAATGAGTAATAAATATGGGGCTCATTTTTTTTAAAAAAAGCGGAAAGTGCAAGCCTAAATCAGATAACAGCCTTTTTTTAGTTTTGATGCATAGTGCTGGCTTTTCTATAGCATTGTAGTTAAGTCTTTTATAGTTCTTGCTTAGGC
>NZ_JBPYDE010000029.1:0-5297 GCF_051847555.1 Psychrobacter sp. 1Y4
GAATAGAGAGCTGACGATGACCTACTCTCACATGGCCGGAGCCACACTACCATTGGCGCGATGATGTTTCACTTCTGAGTTCGGGAAGGGATCAGGTGGTGCCATCATGCTATTGTCGTCAGCAAAGGGGGTTAGATATGAGTCTGTGTTGTTTTACTTATTTGACTAAGTATCACTATCCTAACTGAATCAAGGATAAAGGTGATATCGATATAATGCTTGCTACAAACCACTTGGGTGTTGTATGGTCAAGCCAAACGAGCAATTAGTACAGGTTAGCTACACACATCGCTGTGCTTCCACACCCTGCCTATCAACGTCCTAGTCTTGAACGGCTCTTTAGGGAAATCTAATCTTGAGGTGGGCTTCCCGCTTAGATGCTTTCAGCGGTTATCCCATCCGAACGTAGCTACCGGGCAATGCCATTGGCATGACAACCCGAACACCAGTGGTTCGTCCACTCTGGTCCTCTCGTACTAGGAGCAGATCCTCTCAAATTTCCAACGCCCACGGTAGATAGGGACCGAACTGTCTCACGACGTTCTAAACCCAGCTCGCGTACCTCTTTAAATGGCGAACAGCCATACCCTTAGGACCTGCTTCAGCCCTAGGATGAGATGAGCCGACATCGAGGTGCCAAACACCGCCGTCGATATGAACTCTTGGGCGGTATCAGCCTGTTATCCCCAGAGTACCTTTTATCCGTTGAGCGATGGCCCTTCCATACAGAACCACCGGATCACTAAGACCTACTTTCGTACCTGCTCGACTTGTGGGTCTCGCAGTTAAGCGCGCTTTTGCCTTTATACTCTATGAACGATTTCCGACCGTTCTGAGCGCACCTTCGTACTCCTCCGTTACTCTTTAGGAGGAGACCGCCCCAGTCAAACTACCCACCATACATTGTCCTCGGTATTGTTATACCTGAGTTAGAACCCCAACATGACCAGGGTGGTATTTCAAGATTGGCTCCACCAAGACTAGCGTCTCGGTTTCAAAGCCTCCCACCTATCCTGCACAAGTCAGGTCAAAGTTCAATGTAAAGCTGTAGTAAAGGTTCACGGGGTCTTTCCGTCTAGCCGCGGGTACACAGCATCTTCACTGCGATTTCGATTTCACTGAGTCTCTGCTGGAGACAGCGCTGCCATCATTATGTCATTCGTGCAGGTCGGAACTTACCCGACAAGGAATTTCGCTACCTTAGGACCGTTATAGTTACGGCCGCCGTTTACTGGGGCTTCGATCAAGACCTTCGCTTACGCTAAGCCCATCAATTAACCTTCCAGCACCGGGCAGACATCACACCCTATACGTCCACTTTCGTGTTTGCAGAGTGCTGTGTTTTTAATAAACAGTTGCAGCAGCCTGGTATCTGCGACTGCCAACAGCTCAAGGAGCAAGTCCTATCACCATCAACAGCGTACCTTCTCCCGAAGTTACGGTACCATTTTGCCTAGTTCCTTCAGCAGAGTTCTCTCAAGCGCCTTGGTATTCTCTACCTGATCACCTGTGTCGGTTTAGGGTACGATTCGTTTATGACTATCGCTTAGAAGCTTTTCCTGGAAGCCTGGTATTTGCCACTTCGTCCTACAAGTAGGACTTGCTATCAGATCTCGGTATATAATAGCCCGGATTTACCTAAGCTATAAACCTACATCCTTTCACCTAGATAACCATCACTAGGCTGACATAACCTTCTCCGTCCCTCCATCGCATCATAAACAAGTATCGGAATATTAACCGATTTCCCATCGACTACGCCTTTCGGCCTCGCCTTAGGGGTCGACTCACCCAGCCCCGATTAACGTTGGACTGGAACCCTTGATCTTCCGGCGTGGATGCTTTTCACACCCATTATCGTTACTCACGTCAGCATTCGCTCTTGTGATACCTCCAGCACACTTTACAATGCACCTTCTCAGGCTTACACAACGCTCCCCTACCACTTGAAAACAAATTCAAATCCGCAGCTTCGGCTCCTAGTTTGAGCCCCGTTACATCTTCCGCGCGGGCCGACTCGACTAGTGAGCTATTACGCTTTCTTTAAAGGATGGCTGCTTCTAAGCCAACCTCCTAGCTGTCTATGCCTTCCCACCTCGTTTCCCACTTAACTAGGAATTTGGGGCCTTAGCTGGCGGTCTGGGTTGTTTCCCTCTCCACAATGGACGTTAGCACCCACTGTGTGTCTCCCGGATATCACTCATCGGTATTCGGAGTTTGCATCGGTTTGGTAAGTCGGTATGACCCCCTAGCCGAAACAGTGCTCTACCCCCAATGGTGTTCGTCCGAGGCGCTACCTAAATAGCTTTCGGGGAGAACCAGCTATCACCGAGTTTGATTAGCCTTTCACCCCTATCCACAAGTCATCCCCTGGCTTTTCAACGACAGTGGGTTCGGTCCTCCGGTGCCTGTTACGGCACTTTCAACCTGCTCATGGATAGATCACTCGGTTTCGGGTCTATACCCTGCAACTAGTCGCCCTATTAAGACTCGGTTTCCCTACGGCTCCCCAAAACGGTTAACCTCGCTACAGAATATAAGTCGCTGACCCATTATACAAAAGGTACGCGGTCACCATGCAAGATGGCTCCCACTGCTTGTACGCACACGGTTTCAGGTTCTATTTCACTCCCCTCACAGGGGTTCTTTTCGCCTTTCCCTCACGGTACTGGTTCACTATCGGTCAGTCAGGAGTATTTAGCCTTGGAGGATGGTCCCCCCATCTTCAAACAGGATTTCTCGTGTCCCGCTCTACTTAATATGTCAACACTAGAATTTAAAATACGGGGCTATCACCCACTATGGCCAGCTTTCCCACACTGTTCTTCTATTCTAATATCAATCGGCTTCTCCCCGTTCGCTCGCCGCTACTTGGGGAATCTCATTTGATGTCTTTTCCTAAGGGTACTGAGATGTTTCACTTCCCCTCGTTCGCTTCCTAATAAATTAGGATACCTACCTTATGGTAAGTGGGTTTCCCCATTCAGAAATCTCCGGATCACAGGATATTGCCGCCTCCCCGAAGCTTATCGCAGGCTGTCACGTCTTTCATCGCCTCTGACTGCCAAGGCATCCACCATGTGCGCTTAATTACTTGACCATACAACCCCAAAGGGTCTTTGTCAGCAATTATAACGATATCACCTATGTTTACGCTTGATTCAGTTCTCTTTACTTTTTTAATAATCAACCCTTGGGATAACAAACAATGTCGTTAAAAGGTTGATTATTAAGGTTAAAAGTGACACGTGAACATGTCACTCTTAACCCAGACTCATATCTATGTTTTTAAATAGTTCTTACTCTCTCGTCGAGTAGTAAGTTCTGTATAAAACAGAAAGAAATAATCAGTCTTACGCAAGGTAAGCGAATCATTCGTTTCTATTTAATACTTATTGCATCGCTGTCTACTGATGGTGGAGCCAAACGGAGTCGAACCGTTGACCTCCTGCGTGCAAGGCAGGCGCTCTACCAACTGAGCTATGGCCCCTGAGCGAGGATACAATCAAAGCATTGCTTTGATCCAAGCGCAAGAGTAATTTGCTTAAAGGCAAATTGCTAAGGGCTTTATCACCTACGTTAATAGTGGTAGGCCTGGGCAGACTTGAACTGCCGACCCCCGCGTTATCAACACGGTGCTCTAACCAGCTGAGCTACAGGCCTGTACGAGGCATATACCTCTAACTAGTAAACTAGCTTAAAACTAAAGAACAACTTGTTGTGAATTCTTGCCAAGTGAATGCCGTCTATAAGGAGGTGATCCAGCCGCAGGTTCCCCTACGGCTACCTTGTTACGACTTCACCCCAGTCATCAACCACACCGTGGTGAACGCCGTCCTAAAAGGTTCGGCTATCCACTTCTGGTGCAATCAACTCCCATGGTGTGACGGGCGGTGTGTACAAGGCCCGGGAACGTATTCACCGCGGCATTCTGATCCGCGATTACTAGCGATTCCTACTTCATGGAGTCGAGTTGCAGACTCCAATCTGGACTACGATAGGCTTTTTGAGATTCGCATCACATCGCTGTGTAGCTGCCCTCTGTACCTACCATTGTAGCACGTGTGTAGCCCTGGTCGTAAGGGCCATGATGACTTGACGTCGTCCCCGCCTTCCTCCAGTTTGTCACTGGCAGTATCCTTAGAGTTCCCGGCCAAACCGCTGGTAACTAAGGAAAAGGGTTGCGCTCGTTGCGGGACTTAACCCAACATCTCACGACACGAGCTGACGACAGCCATGCAGCACCTGTATTCTAATTCCCGAAGGCACTCCCGCATCTCTGCAGGATTCTAGATATGTCAAGACCAGGTAAGGTTCTTCGCGTTGCATCGAATTAAACCACATGCTCCACCGCTTGTGCGGGCCCCCGTCAATTCATTTGAGTTTTAACCTTGCGGCCGTACTCCCCAGGCGGTCTACTTATTGCGTTAGCTGCGTCACTAAGTCCTCAAGGGACCCAACGACTAGTAGACATCGTTTACGGCGTGGACTACCAGGGTATCTAATCCTGTTTGCTACCCACGCTTTCGAGCCTCAGTGTCAGTATGATGCCAGGAAGCTGCCTTCGCCATCGGTATTCCTTCAGATCTCTACGCATTTCACCGCTACACCTGAAATTCTACTTCCCTCTCACCTACTCTAGCTTAACAGTATCAGATGCAGTTCCCAGGTTAAGCCCGGGGATTTCACATCTGACTTATCAAGCCACCTACGCTCGCTTTACGCCCAGTAATTCCGATTAACGCTTGCACCCTCTGTATTACCGCGGCTGCTGGCACAGAGTTAGCCGGTGCTTATTCTGCAGCTAATGTCATCGTCTATGGGTATTAACCATAGAGTCTTCTTCACTGCTTAAAGTGCTTTACAACCAAAAGGCCTTCTTCACACACGCGGCATGGCTGGATCAGGGTTGCCCCCATTGTCCAATATTCCCCACTGCTGCCTCCCGTAGGAGTCCGGGCCGTGTCTCAGTCCCGGTGTGGCTGATCATCCTCTCAGACCAGCTACAGATCGTCGCCATGGTAGGCCTTTACCCCACCATCTAGCTAATCCGACTTAGGCTCATCTAATAGCGAGAGCAGTAAACTGCCCCCTTTCTCCCGTAGGTCGTATGCGGTATTAATTCGAGTTTCCCCGAGCTATCCCCCACTACTAGGTAGATTCCTAAGTGTTACTCACCCGTCCGCCGCTCGACGCCTACCAGCAAGCTGGTATCGTTTCCGCTCGACTTGCATGTGTTAAGCCTGCCGCCAGCGTTCAATCTGAGCCATGATCAAACTCTTCAGTTTAATCTTGCT
>NZ_JBPYDE010000030.1:0-4461 GCF_051847555.1 Psychrobacter sp. 1Y4
CTCAGGATAGAGCGCCAATAAGCGATCACGAATATGCTCCGCTTGCCATAGAGCCAAAGGACTCTGACGCGTGGCGATGGTTAAGGTAGTCAAAGCAGGTTGCTGCGGATTGCTCATAAAGGGCCTCAATAAATTCGATACTATAATCTCAATGCTACAATGTCAGTGCCAAGTTGGTGCTAAGCAATTGGGAAAACTTGCCACAAAAAATGGTCGACTCACATCAGAGATAGTAAAAGCTGGCGCAAAAAAATACCCCTATTTAAGCATAAATAAGGGTTTGATGATATGGGATGATTATGTCGCTCTGAAAACATCCTATTACATGCTTTGAATTTTGTCACGTAAGGCTGGCAGATGACGACGACTCACGGCCAACGTCTCATCGATTCCTTTAAAACGTATCTGATATTGTCCAGCGTCTAGGGTTTCTAAAAAGTCTAAAAAATTCAGATTTATAATGGCGTTGCGATGTACACGAAACAAACGATCGTCAAACTCTTGCTCTAGCTCTTTTAGAGTCTCATCAATCAATACAATACCATCTTTGTGACGTACTTTGTGTCAGCGAGTAATAAAGTATCATACTGATATTTTCGTAAAGTATTGATTTTGCTACTTATAAATTAACACTAAAAATAATAAAGTATCATACTGGATGATAATAATCAGAACTTTAAGTTGCATTTTGGAGTAATAAAGTATCATACTGAGAAAGTACTAATATATACTATATTCAAATCATTTATCTTAGCTGAATAACTAATGTTTTAAGCACTTTTTGGGGTTTTATATCACCTATGTCTATATGGGTTCTATCTTAATTCATCTCATATTCTTTAATCGCTCGTTGAACAATTTTACTATTATCATTCGATAACTTATCAATTCTATATCCCTGCTTAGCTACTTCCGCTCTAACATAAGGCGACTTGTCATCGATCATTACATCTGGCCTATAACCTTGCCTTGCTACAGCTACTCTAACAGCAGTTATTTTGTCTTTATATAATACATCTAGACCATGACCCTGTTCAGCAACAGCTTCTCTCACATAACAAGAGCTGTCTTTTATAAAGCCTGATAAATTATACCCTTGTTCAGCAACTTCTCTACGCACACTATCATCTTTATCATTAGCGAGATAACTTAATCGATAACCCGCATGAGCTACCATTCGCCGAACTTCAGCTTTTGAGGATTTAGACAACTCAACCGTCCCTTTTCGCTGTTCAATTAATACTAATGCCCAATGCACAGCACTCCAGACGTCCTCAGGTAGCTCAGATGCTATTTTGTTCCAGTTTTCAAACTCTCCGTAACTTTCTTTGTTATCTTCCAAGTATTTATCTATAGGCACCCAATCTATTTCAGTTTTAAGATGAACTACTTCGCAAAGCTCTTCTACTGATTCTTTTAGATATCTAATATGACCACTTGACCCATCGCCTAGTAGGAAGTAGTTACCAATTATTCGGAAGTAAACACCACTTTGCTCAAAAAAATCAACTTCTAGCATTATCTCTACCTTATATATTATTAGTTGAATGGAAAAATTAAGAATTATACTAGGACTAACTTAGACCTCAGTAGAAAATCATTTCTACATATTCATATGAATTAGCTTAAATGTCGATAATCTTCAATGGAATTTTTCTTGCCATAAGCGTCTCTTGAGGTACAGCTAAATATTTATCACGAATATGCTCAAAGTAGGGTGTCAAGCTGGGTAAACTTGTTTGAATAGACGACTGTTTCTTACGATTCTCTTTAACGCTCATCTCGATATATTTTTCAGTCTGCATCCAAGGTTTGTTAGGTAGTATATATCCGTGAGCTTTGAGGGTTTTTGACATCGATTCAGCTATTTTCAGACCAGCCAAGTCATAGTCAGCGAAGATATAGCGTTTACAGTCTTTTTGAGCTAAAGCTTTCAATATAGAAGTTATATTTTTATTGTTATGACCTCGATAGGCAAGCACAGTTACTGCGCCAGTCAACCCTTTTACTAGCTTGGCATGCTGCTCATTAAATCTACAAAATGCGTTAAAATTCTCTATGATTATAATGTTATCGATATTCCAATCAATGAGGTCGTTAATTTCCACACCTAAATAGGCATTCTCTTGAGTTTGCTTATGCGTGTAGTTGTTTGATACATTAATAATATGTTCTTCACTACCTAGTAGACGACACTCAAGAAAGCCTTTGGTAGGTGCTTTACTTAATAATTTATCGTTAGTTGTGATGGCTGTGTTATCTACACGGTCTTTACTTTTTAGCTCATTTAAATTGTGTCTGAGTAGGTCTATCCCTGTTTGAGCTTTTACGATCTCTCTAATACGGCCCCAGCCACCCATATTAATGATCACTTTTCCATTTTCTGTGTAGCCAATACTGGGGTCAAAAGATACCAATAATACAAGGATATTATCAGGGCTTCGATAGGTAGCGAATTTCACCCCCAGTATCATCTTCTCCTTCAAGTAATCAAGTTTACCCGCTTTATTCAAGGATTTTTCTAGGTCTACTTCCATATCTGGTCCTTTGATGGCGATTCTTCGTTTCTATTAAACTTTATATATTTAGCATCGATGACATAGCGTGTGTCACAAGTATAAGAAAGGTTTAGTGATTTTAAATAAACTTTATAGTTAAATTGACCTTTAGATTTGATAATCTTGTCGTTGATAAAATCACTCTTTGCTACTTTTAAGAACAAGGCTAAAAAGGCTTTGTAACGTATCTTGCGCTTCAAACCTGCCAAATCCCAGTACTCCCTGACAGATAAGGCCTTAGTAAAAGGCATGTCGCAATTATCTGCCATATACTGCATAACAAGCAATTTTTCAGGGGAGGGTAGTGGTTTCTTATGTTCTCGGTCAAACTCCTCATACTCACCCTTGTATAAATTATCACTCTTGCGTTTGGGCTTTCTAGCGCTAATTTTACTTACCACAGAGAAAAGAAATTCGCTGTCATCTAAAGTTTCAATATTGTGCAAAGTACCAGCCAAAGTCATACCACCAAAAGCTAAGCCTTTATCCACAATATCGTTATACTCAATATCTATCTTTTCAGGAACAAGTTGATTGTTTCTTAAAGCCTTGCGTAATAGCCAAAGCCTCCTGCCTTTCTTATCTTGCTCTTTTTTTAACTTATCAATTAATATCAGTATTTTTTGTAAGTGAACGCCCATTTCAATATTGAATCTAGAAATAGAGTCTGCTAAATACTCATTAAGTATAGCTGCCGCTGGCGTATACTCGCCGTGTAGTTTGCGGAGTTCATCGCGACTTAATATCTCTATTTTTTCGAGTTGAAGTTTGATCTTTTTATTTAAACCCTCGAGAATCTGTCTCTTTACCTTAACGTTTGATGTGTTGTTTAGATCAGAGTTGATGACATACTCAATATCAGCCATCTCACGCCCAAGATATTCAGCGATGGAGATGCAGATATCTCGTATATTAGCCAAATGCAGCATTTCTTCACTTTCATCTTCAAACGAATCTGACTGTATTTGTGCTAAGGCAACCTCATTACTGATCTGATGTTTAGACAGTTCAATATCAGGAGCAATATTTGCATTACGAGACTTTCTATCCAGATTCTTTAAGATTGCTGTAAAGTTTGAGCCTAGGGTAATGTTATTAGGATTGATACTGATAACACCACTGTCTTGTAGTATCTGATACTGTTTATGTTTATCGTTGACCAACTCATAGCAGCCATTAGGGGAGTAGGCTTGATAAATCAAATCAGCTTTATCAGTTATAGCCCTACCAAGTGTTCTGATTATTTCTTCCGATAACCTGAGGCTGACTTTACTCATAACTTAAGCCCTTGCTGCTCAGCAAAAATCTCTTCAGTGGGCTCATCTAATATATTGTCAGCAATATAATCAAATACATCATATATATAGCCGATTTTTCCTGTTGCTCGATAAATCTTTTTATTGGGCTCAACCAACTTCAGTATTTCGTGCTTCTGGAGTCTTTCTAAAAGAGCGGCTACCTTTTCGTCATTGGGCTTTTTAGAAGCGCCTGTGATCTCAGAAACCTCGTTTAGCATACTTGCAAAATGCTTGTTATTATTTGCTTCTAAAACCAGCTCTGTTTGGTTTAGATTTTCACCAACAGTTAATACATTGCCCTCATCGGCTGTTGATAGGCAAGCAATCATTTCTACTATAGGCGCTATGTCATGATAAATTTCATTAAACTGTTTAACCACGGCTCTTCTGTCAGAGTCACTAGGTATATTATTTAAACCAGCATAAACCTCTCCATCACTGAAGGTGACTAGACTGACCCCAAATGGTTGTAGCTGAGACACCATACGATCATAGGCTACTTTATTATCTCTTAGATGCCTATACGCCTCTGGATAACTCACAGAGCATATAAATTTATTGTTCATTAACAATCTGAGTATTTCATGCTCTTTCATTAGGAAAAC
>NZ_JBPYDE010000031.1:0-3663 GCF_051847555.1 Psychrobacter sp. 1Y4
TAAAGTCCAAATGGTCGTTCCTTTATCAGAGTTTAATAGCGGATAAATATCATCTTTAAGGGTATTTCCCTTAATTGATCTATTGCTTACGTTTCCATCTCGTAAACCTACATACTTGTTACCTGCAAAAACACGAATTGCATGCTCCTTACACGGCGATATTACATATGCAACCCCACCTTTACCATCAACTTTAGTCCAACCAAGAGCACATAGTTTTTCTCTAAGAAAACCTGTAATGTGAAATTGCCACATTGCTAACGGAGCATTAGCTGGAAAAGAGCTTCCAACATGTTGAGTTTTTTCATTAGCGGCCAGAATCACCTCGTAAACTAGTTGAGTTGTAAGACTGGGGTGAATGGCAGCAAGAGCGCTAACGACCTCAGAATTTTCATCAATAAATTTGTCTGAAATAGCATCAAACGATGGTTGTAAAGAGAACATGGCATTTCCGATATATTATCATCAATTTGATGTATAATAATCGGAAATGCCATGTAAGTAAATAGCTAAGCGTCAATAAGATAAATAGAGCGAATTAAGTTCAGTTGCGTTGAGTATTTAGCATAGTTATTCTTATAGCCATAAGGATGGCACCCTAGTGAGGATTCGAAGCTTTGGTTGTGGGCTAATGGTAGCAACGTTTCAACTCGCTAAAATAGTCTGAGTGTACTTCGTTGTGTACTTGCCCTATATATTCTATCTGTGATCGGTGCGCTATATAGTAGACATCGAGCTGCTAGTATTTGCCATAATTATCCTTATAGGAACAGTCTGGTACTTATTTAACCTCTGACTGACTAAAAAGTAATTTTCCTATCCACCAAATGGATTCTCCAAAATTACAAATTAATTGTTCGCCTTGCTTAAGGAAAGACTCGTCTTCGTCAATTTTCGCTAATTTTAGAGCATCTCCAATTTTAGAACTAGTAGGATGTGCATCGCCTAGACGCATATCATAAGCACCAGCGATTACACCAAAGATTTGGCGAGCTCTATCGACTCCTACTTTTTGTGCCAAAATATCTTCTAATAGTTTATTTGACCCGAGTGTCTTCTTATTCTTATGTGTTGAGAGTTGGCGTAGATTGCTAACATTGAGACGATCAGAGAATATACGAATTAATTCCTTTGCTAATCTTAGTAATGAGGTTTGGTCTTTGCTTGAGAAGCGTGAAATTTGTTTTTTAAACTCAGGTTCATCTATTTCATGCGAGAACAAATCAGTATTAAACTCATTTCTAAAACCATCCTCTAACAGCTTCATACTTATAAATAAAAGTTCTTCAACAGCATGCGTAGAAGCAGGTTTAGCTTCAACCTGCGACATTAATAACTCAGATGACACCTTCCCCTCTGGAGCAATGTTATGAGCAGCCCAAATATGCTGTTCCCATGGCGCAAGACGGGCAACATCATAAGCATAAACAGTTATTAAATCAGATGAATTAATTCCAAAGTGAATTCTACACCCAGACGTAGAGTGAATACCGCCTGTTTCTGCCGTATACCATTGCAGTGAAAACCCTTGGTAACTAAGAAGTTCGCTAACTACGTTAGAACGGAACCAGAGCCATCTGCCAATATTTTCATTATTCAAAGAATGAGACGTCATTCGCGTTCCATCAGTTTTAACAATGAACTGAGGAAGTGTCTGATCTTTATCTCCCCGAACCCGTACGCTTATATTTTGATGCTCAATCCATTCGTCTCGCCAAAACTCTCCTTCTACTCGAACTCCTTTATAAACACCTTGATGGCTACCTTGCGAGCTTTCTGAGTCAGTATTTTCATCACTTTCTTGCCCCATCACTGGAGCATCTTCGTCTTCATCAATATCAGTTCGCCAGACTCTAAATGCAGCCCAGCTTCCACCGAAAACGTCTTCTAAGTCTCGAATCAAAAGCTCAAATCTTCCACCATCTCTAGACTCTTCTTTATCTGTCAGATCGGCATATACGCTGTCTTTTAAACTTATAACATTAGCTACTCTTTGGCGGTAGTACGAAAGGCGAAGAGATAGATTTCTTGCTGCTAAATAATCAATAAGAAACTCTTGCTTAATTTCAATTAAAGTATGATCACCATTCTCGTTAATAGTTTCACGAGCAACAACAATGAAATTTTCTGCAGGTCTAACCCAGTTATTTCCATCTTTTATTAAACCAAGAGCAATGACTAAATCAGGACTTAGTATCCACTCTCTTATTCCAGTTACAGGCTGATTGTATTCAAAGACAAGATTCACACCTATGGGTTCTTTGTCATTATATTCATATTGTTCGATTGGAGAATAATAGCCGTTTTCATAAGCATATGGTCTAGTGGTATGGCTAATGCCAACTTGATTCCAGTCAAATCCATCAGCTCTTTCCTTTTGTTCTGGTGGGAATGCAACAGATCCGCACCCAAAAAATTCGCTGTCATAGCCAACGTTTTTAACATCACCTTGTTCTTTATTAGACAACTCTCTTAATGGAACCCAAGTTGAGCTGCCAAAAGTTCTACGAGTTTCTTTTACTTGAAGAATCCAATCACTATTTTTCATATCTAGCACTCCGCTATTAAGGCTATTTTGAATTAATTGCATTCATTCTTTTATTAATTTCATCATCAAGCGCATGTCTTTGTTTCGAGCTTAATTGAACCATAGTCATTCTGAAATTAGCGCCACCATCGGTTAATGATTTGAACTCTTTTGCAGAAATTGCTTTGAAGCCAAATTTAAAGTCTTTTAGTTCCTTGGAATATTTAGCATCTGGTTTGCCACCATACTCACTCTTTATCAAATCCCCTGTTACTGTGCCAGACGCGACAAACCCAACGCCACTTTGATAAAGATATACCTTATCCCCTTCTTGCAAGTTGCAAATATACTCTTTCCATCCTGAGTAGAAGGCAGCAGCTTCGTTGTTTTCAAGCATTTTAACGTGCGCAGATTTGTCATTATTGTAGTTGGTATTGAGCATGAAAGGCTTAGTGCTAAGAATGTTACTAGTATCTCTTTGCTTCGCAATTTCAGGGTTTTTTGCTCTTTCTTCTAATATGTTGTTCGTTTCTTCAATTCCAGCTTTAACAAACTCTAATAATAGATAGCTTTTTGATTTGTCTAAAGTAAGCGTCAATTCTTCCAATTGATTGTTCAAATGGTTGGGTAATCTGATAGATAAAGGAGTGACAGTACTTTCATCTGTTTGGTCAAATATCACTTTTTCTAAGGCTTCTCTAATGCTCATGGTAGTCTCCAGTAAATCGAATTAGTAGAGAACTACAGTACATTTACTTCAAAAAGAAGTCAAGGTATAAAACTACATTATGTATTTTTATACCTTGACTTCTTTTTGATTGGGTTAGTTAATAAAGTCTATACCTTAGCGGAACCAGCTATCTCACCCTTCAAACATATTAACAGACTACTTAAAGCAGACTGTTAGCATGGAACCATCTATAACAGACTTTTGAATTATAAGACTGGCTGCTGTGCTTTTTTCCTATCATTAGCCTATACCCAAAACATAAAACCTTTAAATGATAATCTATCTATCATTAGACTTTTTTATATTATTAAATGATAGTAATATCTTGTTATTATCAATGAACATTAATTATTAAGTCTAAATAATAGAGGTGGCGTTATGACTGTTCGTATTTATGTGAGAGCCA
>NZ_JBPYDE010000032.1:0-3337 GCF_051847555.1 Psychrobacter sp. 1Y4
ATGGCAAACTCAAAGCCGCATTTGTGGTATCTCGCGCTATCCAAAATACCAACATCGGTAAAGAAGTCGCCGCAGTGCTACAAGATTATAATTTGCCGGTACTTGATGCCAGAATCGTACAGCGTGTTAGCTACCCAAACAGTGCTTCAGTCGGCAAAACCGTATTTGAGACAGAATCTGCCAAGAGCAATGCCGTTACTGAGATCACGCAGCTGGTCAACGAGGTTAAAACGTTTTTTGATGAGGAGGATGCGCTATGAAAGCTGGCCGCCCAAGTAAAGATAAAAAAGACGCTCTTGAGTTGTCTGACGTCACTGATAAGTCCAAAAAGACCACACGAGTCAACTTCAATCTTGATGAAGATACCTATTTTGAGCTCAAACAATACGTGCTCGATAATCGCACAACCGTCACTAAACTGCTCACTGAGATGATTGAATCACGGTTGAATGAGCGTTGATAACAAACCTATATTGTTGATTTATAATAATTTATTATAAGGTGTATATACACCTATACACCTATACACCTATACACCTATACACCTAACGATGTTAATTTAGGATAATCATGAGTCAATCACAACAGCTTCAACAACTAAAAAAGCAGCTTTGGAATATTGCCAACGACCTACGCGGTAAGATGGGTGCAGATGAGTTTCGGGACTACATACTAGGATTTATTTTTTATAAATACTTATCGGATAAGTTCATCCGTTTTGCCAATAACATCTTGGCTGAAGAAGGCGAGGGCTTTGACAATTTTGCAAATTTTGACATTAACAATCCTGATCACTTTGAATATATCGAGGAAGTCAAAGAAAACGCTATTGATGAGATTGGCTACGCGCTTGCGCCCAATCAGTTGTTTCATCAACTGGCCAAACGCGGCAAACAAGACCAGGCGTTTATCCTCGATGATTTGGCTGATACGCTAAAAGCCATCGAGCAGGGCACATTAGGCACGGACTCAGAAGAAGATTTTGCCAACCTATTTGAAGATATCGACCTCAATTCAACCAAGCTTGGTAATAGCCCTGATGACCGTAATGAGCTGATCGTAAAAGTGCTAAGTCACTTAGACGCCATTGATTTTGACCTGAGTAACACTGAAAGCGATGTGCTAGGTGATGCTTATGAGTATCTGATCGGTGAGTTCGCCAGTGGCGCAGGCAAAAAAGCGGGGGAGTTTTATACCCCGCAAATGGTATCTACGTTACTGGCCAAAATCGTCACTAGCGGCAAGGACACTATAAACTCAGTCTATGACCCAACGTGTGGCTCAGGCTCTTTGCTGTTGCGTGTCAAGCGTGAAGCGGATGATGTGGATAGAATCTACGGTCAAGAGATGAACCGCACCACCTATAACTTGGCACGCATGAACATGATTTTGCATGGCGTGAACTTCACCAAGTTTGATATCAAACAAGAAGACACGCTCAAGCGTCCGCAGCACGTTGGAATGCGCTTTGATGCCATCGTGGCCAATCCGCCATTTTCGGCGCACTGGTCCGCTGATCCCTTACTGCTTCAAGACGAGCGCTTCTCAGACTATGGCAAACTTGCGCCCAAGACCAAAGCCGACATGGCCTTTGTCCAGCACATGCTGCATCACTTAGATGATAACGGCACAATGGCAGTGGTATTGCCGCATGGCGTACTGTTTCGCGGTTCAAGTGAGGGCGATATTCGTGAATACATCATCAAAAACCTTAACGCCTTAGACGCTGTGATTGGACTGCCTGCCAATATCTTCTATGGTACCAGTATTCCAACCTCTATTTTAGTATTTAAAAAGAACCGCAAGCACAATAAAGACGTCTTCTTTATCGATGCCAGTAAAGGCTTTGAAAAGCAAGGTAATCAAAATATGCTGCTGCCTGAGCATATTGATACCATCATCAAAACCTATCAAGCACGTGAGAATGTCGATAAATTTGCTCATATCGCGTCTTTAAAGGATATTAGCGATAATGACTATAATCTGAATATTCCGCGCTACGTGGACACGTTTGAGGCTGAGCCTGAAGTCGATCTAGCAGCCGTTGCCAAGTCATTGCAAGATTTAGAAAAAAAGAGCCAAAAAACGGACGCTACTATCAATAGCTTCTGTAAAGAGCTGGGCATTGAGTCGCCTTTTAAAGCAGCGCTATAAAGCAAAGATAAGGACACGATGATATGGCAACGCCAAAATTGCGGTTTAAAGAGTTCGATACAAGTTGGAAAAGAAAAAGCCTTGGTGATATTACCTCTAAAATAGGTAGTGGTAGTACGCCACGAGGTGGCTCAAAGGCATATACAGAAGATGGCGTTATCTTTATAAGAAGCCAAAATGTGAATAACAACCAACTTATACTAGAAAACATTGTTTATATTCCTCAAGAAACTCATATAAAAATGTCAGGAAGTAAAGTAGTAGCAAATGATATTTTACTCAATATAACAGGAGCTTCTATTGGACGTAGCTGTGTAGTGCCCAGTAATTTTAATGAGGGCAACGTAAATCAGCATGTCTGTATCATTAGAAGTCAAAGTCATGACCCTTTGTTTATACAGTCTTTCTTAAGTTCAAAGAAAGGACAAAATGCGATCCAGTCCAAACAAACTGGCAGTGGCAGAGAAGGTATAAACTTCCAAGCAATTCGTTCAATTGATTTTGATTTACCTACCAAAGAAGAACAAACCAAAATCGCCACATTCCTATCCGCTGTCGATACCAAAATCGACGAGCTTACCCAAAAGCATGAGCTACTCAGCGAATATAAAAAAGGCATGATGCAGCAGCTTTTTAGCCAAAAAATTCGTTTTAAAGCCGATGATGGGAGTGATTTTGAGGATTGGAAGGAAAGAATACTGGGTAATGTTTGTACCACTTTCTCAGGAGGTACGCCTACGAGTTCAAATACTGCTTTTTACGAAGGAAGTATCCCATTCATAAAATCTGGTGAGATAGCGCAAGAAAGTACTGCTCAATTTATAAACAAATCAGCCTTGGATAACTCGTCTGCTAAGTTAGTAGAAAAAGGTGACTTACTATATGCTTTATATGGTGCTACTAGTGGTCAAGTTGCTATATCTCAAATTGAAGGAGCTATTAATCAGGCTGTCTTATGCATACGAAGCGAAACATTAGATACGAACTATCTTCACAATTATCTCGTGTTTAGAAAACAAAAGATAATCTCTACCTACCTACAAGGTGGTCAGGGAAACTTATCAGCTTCTATTTTGAAAAAGATATCTATTCCTAATCCATCCTTTAAGGAACAGACTAAGATCGCCAACTTCTTAACCGCTATTGACCAAAAAATTGATAACGTCGCCGAGCAAATTGACCA